>NZ_JCBANC010000052.1:0-45315 GCF_059760815.1 Achromobacter sp. 1012554356
GCGCCGACGCCGCCCGTCGTGACTGACCCCACCCCGCCCACAGAGCAACCCAAGCCGGTCGAGACGGGCGCGTGGTCCACGGGCGATCTGCACGTGCACACGTTCCAGTCGGACGACGCGCAGGTCAGCCTGGAAAGCGCGCTGGACCAGGCGTTCGACCGCTACAAGCTGGACTGGGCCGCCATCTCGAACCATTTGCGCCTGTCCGCCCGCGACCATACCGGCGTCAACCTGCCCGGCGGATCGATTCCGTTCTCGCAAGGCATGGCGCAGTACGAAGTGCCCTACATCAAGCAGGCGCAGGCCGCGGGCCGCTACGCCGGCAAGATCATCTTCTCGTCGTTCGAATGGGACATGCCCACGCATGACCACGTGAACATCGGCATCGGCTACAACGATCCGCAGTCGCCCAAGTCGCTGGAGGCCGTGGCCGAGTTCGAATACCTGTTCACCAACCGCGACCCCAACCTGTTCGACCCGCTGCTGGTCTCGCGCCTGTCCGGCGAAACGCGCGCCTACACCACGCACGCCGACTCGCTGGCCGCGCTGAAGTGGCTGCGCGACAAGTACCCCGACAGCTACATGCTGCTGAACCACCCGTCGCGCTACGCGGGCAAGTACACCATCGGCCAGCTGCGCGAGATGAACGACCTGGCCCCGAACGTTTTCTTCGCCATCGAAGGCATGGTCGGCAACCAGATGGAGCCGGACCGTGGCGGCTACGCCACCGCCTACACCACCCCCTTCCTGCCCAACCGCACCTATGGCGGCGCCGACTACCTGGTCGCGCATCTGGGCGGCACGTGGGACGCGCTGCTGGGCGAAGGCCGCCGCATCTGGAACGTGGCCGATTCGGACTACCACTTCCGCACGAGCCAGGGTCTGTACAGCAGCGGCTACGCGCCCGGCGAGTACTCCAAGACGCACGTCTGGAAGGACGGCGACGACATGGCGGCCGTGGTGGCCGGCCTGAAGAGCGGCCGCATGTTCGGCGTCTTCGGCGACCTGATCGACGCGCTGGATTTCCAGGCCAAGGGCGCGACCGGCGCCGTGCACATGGGCGGTGAACTCAAGGCGGCAAAGGGTGAAGAGGTCCAGGTCACCATCCGCTTCCGCAGCCCCGAGCGCAACAACTACGAGTACCCGATCGAAAGCGGCAACCCCACCTACGTCAAGCCCACCGTGAACCACGTGGACCTGATCGTGGGCGACGTGACCGAGCGCGCCAAGTCCGGCACCCCGGAATACGACGTCGACACCAACCCCTCGACGCGCGTGCTGGCCCGCTTCACCAAGGCCGACTGGAAGGTGGACGAGGACGGCTACAACGTCATCACGACCACGATCACCGCCGACAAGAGCCAGTACCTGCGCTTGCGCGGCACCAATCTGGGCGTGGACGTGGCCGGCGAAACCGCAGCGGGCGAACCGCTGCCGGATGCCAAGGTCGATTTTGCCGACAACGCGGCGCGCTTCAACGCCATCAACGCCCGCAACTACAACGACCTGTGGTTCTACTCGAACCCGGTGTTCGTGACGGTCGCGAACTAATCTGACTGGCCCGCGCCGGCGCCGAGGTTATCGGCGCCATGGCGTGGACAAAAAAAATGCCCGGCAGATTTATGCCGGGCATTTTGCTTATTGCAGCGCGATCACTGCAACGTGCGGGTGAAGACGAACTGGCCGTCCTGCCAGTCCACCGGCACCACGTCGCGCGGGCCGAACCTACCTTCCAGGATCAGGCGCGCCACCGGGTTCTCGATCTGCTGCTGGATCGCACGCTTCAAGGGCCGTGCGCCAAACACCGGATCGAAGCCGGAGCGGGCCAGTTCCGCCAGCGCCGGTTCCGTGACCTCCAGCCGCATCTCCTGCTTTTCCAGGCGTTCGCCCAGACGGCGAAGCTGGATGCGGGCGATGGACTCGATGTGCTGCGCTTCCAGGCCATGGAACACCACGACTTCGTCGATGCGGTTCAGGAACTCAGGCCGCAGCGTCTGCTTGAGTTCATCCCACACCACTTCCTTGACCACGTCGTACGGCTGGCCAGCCAGCGTCTGGATATGGTGCGAACCCAGGTTCGACGTCATGACGATCACGGTATTGCGGAAGTCCACCGTGCGGCCCTGGCCATCGGTCAGGCGGCCGTCGTCCAGCACTTGCAGCAGCACGTTGAACACGTCCGGGTGCGCCTTTTCGACTTCATCGAGCAGCACCACGCTGTAGGGCTTGCGCCGCACGGCCTCGGTCAAGTAGCCGCCCTCTTCGTAGCCCACGTATCCCGGCGGCGCGCCGATCAGCCGCGCCACCGAATGCTTCTCCATGAACTCGCTCATGTCGATGCGGATCATGTGCTCCTCAGAATCGAACAGAAACTCGGCAAGCGCGCGCGTCAGCTCGGTCTTGCCCACGCCGGTGGGGCCCAGGAACAGGAACGAGCCATACGGGCGGGCCGGATCCGCAAGACCCGCACGCGAACGGCGGATGGCGTCGGACACCAGGCGCACGGCCTCGTCCTGGCCCACCACGCGCTTGTGCAGGAACTCTTCCATGTGCAGCAACTTCTCGCGCTCGCCCTGCATCATCTTCGACACGGGAATGCCCGTGGCGCGCGACACGACTTCCGCGATTTCCTCGGCGCCGACACGCGTGCGCAAGAGGCGCGGACGCGACTCGTCGCCTTCGGCGTTTTCGGCGGCCTCGGCGGCGCCCACCTCGGCGGCCTTCAGGCGCGCTTCAAGGTCCGGCAGCTTGCCGTACTGCAGCTCGGCCAGCTTGTCGAATTGGCCCTTGCGCTGCAGTTCGGCCATTTCGGCGCGCACGCTGTCGATCTCTTCCTTGATGGCTTGCGTGCCTTGCACCGCGGCCTTCTCGGCCTTCCAGATTTCCTCGAAGTCGTTGTATTCACGCTGCAGCTTCTGCAGCTCGTCCTCGATGACGCCCAGGCGGCGCTTGGACGCGTCGTCCGTTTCCTTCTTGACGGCCTCGCGCTCGATCTTGAGCTGGATGATGCGGCGGTCCAGCTTGTCCATCACTTCCGGCTTGGAGTCGATCTCCATGCGGATGCGCGCACCGGCCTCGTCGATCAGGTCGATGGCTTTGTCGGGCAGGAAGCGGTCGGTAATGTAGCGGTGCGACAGCTCGGCGGCCGCGACGATGGCCGGGTCGGTGATCTCGACGCCGTGGTGGATTTCGTAGCGTTCCTGCAGGCCGCGCAGGATGGCGATGGTGGATTCCACATCGGGCTCGTCGACCAGCACCTTCTGGAAGCGCCGCTCAAGCGCCGCGTCCTTCTCGATGTACTTGCGGTATTCGTCGAGCGTGGTGGCGCCAATGCAGTGCAACTCGCCGCGCGCAAGCGCCGGCTTGAGCATGTTGCCCGCGTCCATCGCGCCTTCGGCCTTGCCCGCGCCCACCATGGTGTGCAGCTCGTCGATGAACACGATGTTGCGGCCGTCGTCCTGGCCCAGCTCTTTCAGCACGGCCTTCAGGCGTTCCTCGAATTCGCCGCGGAACTTGGCGCCCGCCAGCAGCGCCGCCAGATCCAGCGACAGCACGCGCTTGCCGCGCAGGCTTTCCGGCACTTCGTCGTTGACGATGCGCTGCGCCAGGCCTTCGACGATGGCGGTCTTGCCGACGCCGGGTTCGCCGATCAGCACGGGGTTGTTCTTGGTGCGGCGCTGCAGGATCTGGATGGTGCGGCGAATTTCGTCGTCGCGGCCGATGACCGGATCCAGCTTGCCCTGCCGGGCGCGCTCGGTCAGGTCCAGCGTGTATTTGGAAAGGGCTTCGCGGTTGGCCTCGCCTTCCGCGCCCGAGACGTTCTCGCCGCCGCGCACGGCGTCGATCGCGGCTTCAAGGGCCTTTTTCTGCAGGCCCGCATCGCGCAGGATGCGGCCGGCCTCACCCTTGTCGTCGGCCAGTGCAAGCAGAAAGAGTTCGCTGGCGATGTAGGTGTCGCCGCGGCGGGCGGCTTCCTTGTCGGTGCGGGTCAGCACGCCCTGCAGGTCGCGGCCCACCTGGACGTTGTCTTCGCCCTGCACCTGCGGCAGCCCCTTCAGGGCGGACTCCAGCGCCGGGCCCAGGCGGTTGACCGCCACGCCGGCACGCGCCAGCAGACTGCCTGCGCCGCTGTCAGCATCCGACAGCAGGGCGGACAGCACGTGGACGGGTTCGATGTAGGGATGGTCGTTGCGGGCGGCGAGACTTTGCGCGTCCGCCAGCGCTTGTTGGAACTTGGTCGTCAGTTTGTCGAATCGCATAATGGTCGTATTGGCTTGTGGGGAGCCTGACCGATCCGTGCCGGCTGGCTCGATAACCTGAATATGTGGCCGGATGGGACAATTTCAACACCCGGCGGCCCTCATGGTTTTCTTCGACGTGCACCAGCAAACAGAGCAATGAGCATATACGTTTTTGTGTACGGCACCCTACGGGCCGGCGAAATCAACGATCTTGCCCGCGCCGCCGAGGCGCGCGGCTTGCCGGCCGCCAGCCACGTCGGACCGGCCAGCGTGCCTGGCATGCTGGTCGATTTCGGCGACTGGCCCGGCCTGATCCCCGTGGACGACGGACGGCGCGTACGCGGCGATGTCTACCGGGTGGATCCGGCGCTGATTGCCCTGATGGACGAGATCGAGGAATACGAGCCCGGCAAGCCCGGCTGCTTCGTACGCCGGACGGTTTCCGCCCGCCTGGAAGGCCCCGGCGCGACGGGTCTTCTGCCCTGCGCGTACTATCCGATCGACCCCGCGCTGCGGGCCGCGGCGGTCGATATTGCGGGGGACGACTGGATCGCTCACCGCCTTTCCAGAACAAAGCAGGACGCCCGGTAAGACACCCGTAGT
This sequence comes from Achromobacter sp. 1012554356, assembly GCF_059760815.1. Classification (NCBI taxonomy): domain Bacteria; kingdom Pseudomonadati; phylum Pseudomonadota; class Betaproteobacteria; order Burkholderiales; family Alcaligenaceae; genus Achromobacter; species Achromobacter sp. 1012554356. The sequence goes on from NZ_JCBANC010000052.1 coordinate 4,845, forward strand.
AACAACGGACTACAATAGACGCCTGTCTCGTGCTTCACACCCGTTCCGGCGCCCGCCGCGCAATGGGCACTCTAAAGGTCATCGTATGCAAAAACGGGTCCCCATTGCCCCTGATGCCGCCCACTGTTCCACGTGCATGCTGGGTCACGTCTGCGTTCCCGTGGGCATGGCAGCCGCCGAAGTCGAAAAGCTGGACGAACTGGTTAAAGAGCGCGTCCGCGTGGAAAAAGGCAAGACGCTCTATTCGCTGGATCATCCGCTCGACGCCGTCTATGGCGTGCGCTTCGGCAGCCTGAAGACGCAGCTTGAAGACGCCACCGGCCAGATCCAGATCACCGGCTTTCATCTGCCCGGCGAAATCGTCGGCATGGACGGCATGCTGGACGGCAAGCACGTGTCGGCCGCCGTGGCGCTCGAAGACTCCGAGGTCTGCGTCATCCGCCTGAACGAAGTCGATCGCGTCGCGTCGCACCTGCCGTCGCTGCAACAGCAGTTCCGCCGCCTCATGAGCCGCGAGATCACCCGCTCGCACCAAATGCTGGCCTCGCTGGGGTCCATGCGGTCGGAACAGCGCCTGGCCGCGTTCCTCTTGAACCTGTCGCAGCGCTATGCCTCGCTGGGCTATTCGTCCACCGAGTTCGTACTGCGCATGAGCCGCGAAGAAATCGGCAACTACCTGGGCCTGACGCTGGAAACGGTCAGCCGTCTGTTCTCGCGATTTGCCCGCGACGGCCTCATCAAGATCAACCAGCGCGAAGTCCGCATCCTGGACCTGCCCGCGCTCAAGCAACTGCTGGGACACGAAAGCTGCTGAGCGGTCGCCGCGCCATGCGACGCCCGCCTGCCACTTCCCTGTCCCGCACCGCGCTGGCGGCATCGCTTGCCGTCGTCGCCATGCTCGCGTGCGGCGCCGCGCGCGCGCAAACGCCGCTGCCCGACCCCTACGACTACGACGAAGCCACGCCCGCGCCCAAGCGCGCGGCGCCGCTGCGCTGGCAGGCCGTTGAACTGGGCCGGCCCGGTCACCGGTACAAGATGCCGGTCTACGCCAACCGGGATCTGGCCAAGGACGACCTGCGCGGCATCAAGCAGGTGCTCATCGTCATCCACGGCGTCAAGCGCGACGCCGACAACTACTACGAAACCGCCGCCGCGCTGGTGGCCGCCGATCCCGGGCGCGCGAGCGACACGCTGGTTCTTGCCCCGCGGTTTTCCGGGTCGATCGACTCGGGTTTCTCGGGTATGGCGGCCTGGCGCAAGGCCAGCTGGGAAGACGGCCAGGAAAGCGTCCAGGCCACCGGCCGGCCTGCGCCCGTCACTTCGTTTCAGGTCCTGGACGACCTGCTGCGCAGCCTGAACGACCGCAAGCGCCTGCCAGCTCTTACCGGTCTCGTACTGGCCGGTCATTCGGCCGGCGCGCAACTGGTGCATCGGTATGCGGTGCTGAACAACGTGGACGGGGTGCTGCGCCGCGACGGCCTGGCCATGCGCTACGTCGTCGCCAACCCGTCTTCCTATCTGTACCTGACCAACGAGCGGCCACGCGCGGACGGCAAGGGTTACGCGCCGTACGAGCGCGGCATCTGCCCCACCTACAACCAGTACAAGTACGGCACCGACAAGCTGCCCGCCTACGCCCGCGAATCCGATGATTCCCGCCTTTTCGTGCGGTACGCGTCGCGCGATGTGGTCTACCTGCTGGGCGGCGCGGACAACAACCCCGAGCACCGGCTGCTGGACAAGGCCTGCGGCGCCGAAGCCCAGGGCGCCACGCGGCTGGCGCGCGGCACGGGCTATGTCCAGTACGAACACGTGCTGGCTACCCGCGGCGCCAAGCCCGTCCCCCTGCGTCACACCGCCTTCGAGGTCGGCGGCGTCGGCCACGACGGCAAGCGCATGTTCGGGTCAATCTGCGGCGTGCGGGCGCTGCTGGGCAGCGACGCCCGGGCCAGCAGCACTGCCGCGGCCTGCGACATCATCAAGCCGCGCGGCAAATAAGCCCGCCTCATCCCTAGGGAAATTCCCAAGCCATCCGGCTTGACACGGGTTTGCGGTAGGCCTAAAACTTAACCTTATGGTTAAGTTAAATGATGACGCTCTCGATGCCATCTTCTCCGCGCTGGCGGATGGCACACGCCGCCGGGTACTGGCGGACCTGGAACAGGGCTCGGCCTCGGTCAGCACGCTGGCGCGGCCTCACGCCATGTCCCTGCCCGCCTTCATGAAGCATTTGCGGGTGCTGGAAGACGCCGGCCTGATCGCGCGCGCCAAGGACGGGCGGGTGGTGAGCTGCACGCTGTCTCCCGAACCCATGCGCGCCGCCGCCGGCTGGCTGGCGCGGTACGAACGGTTCTGGACCGGGCAGCTGGATTCGCTGGCGCGATATCTCTATCACGAAGAGGAAATCCATCCATGGAAAACCGAATCTCCCCCCTCGAATTGCGGCTCCAGCGACGCTTCGACGCCCCAGTCGAACGCGTCTGGCGAGCCTGGACCGACCCGCAAGCGCTGATGCGCTGGTTCGGCCCTGCAGGCACGCAACGCGTGCTGCTGGCCGAGACCGACGTGCGCGTGGGCGGCGACTATCAGGTCGGCTTCATCACCGCAGACGGCGGGGAACACCACGCCAGCGGCCGCTACCAGGAAGTCGCGCTACATCGCCGGCTGGTGTTCACCTGGGCGTGGCGCGACACGCCGCAGGAAACCTCACTGATCACGTTGGACTTCACCTCGGCGGACGGGGGCACCGAGCTTGCCTTCCTGCAGACGCCGTTCGTCGACGAGGCCACCCGAGACGGCCACGAGGACGGCTGGTCCGGCGCCATGGATCGGCTGGCGGATCATCTGGCCGGCAAGGCCTGAACCTGCCGCAGTTGAATCTGTACCCCCGATCTGTCATTGCCCCCGGGTCATAGGGCCCGGCTCGCAAAGGAGACGCACAATGCAAACCGATCATCCCGTCGTATCCCGCCATGAATGGACTGTTGCGCGCGAGGCGCTGCTGCGGCGCGAGAAGGAACTGACCCACGCTTCAGACGCCCTGGTCCGCGACCGCATGGCGCTTCCGTGGGTCCGGATGGACAAGGCCTACACCTTCGAAGGCGCGCACGGCATGCACGGCCTGGATGCCCTGTTTCACGGCAGGCGCCAGCTCATCGTCTATCACTTCATGTTCAGTCCGGACTGGGAGGACGGATGCGTGGGCTGCTCGCTCCTGGCCGACCACCTGGACAGCGCACTCATGCACCTGCGGCACCACGACGTGACGGTCGTGGCCGTCTCGCGCGCGCCGTATGCCCAACTGGCCGCCTTCCAGGCCCGCATGGGCTGGCAGTTTGACTGGTACTCGTCAGCGGGTAGCGACTTCAATTTCGACTTCGAAGCGTCCGTGCCGCAGGCGGACGGCGCGGTCGAGGAACGCCCGGGAGCCAGCGCGTTCTTCCGTGATCCCGACGGCGAGATCTTCCACACCTACTCGGCCTTCGAACGCGGCGTGGAGCGCCTGGCGGGAGCCTACAACTACCTCGACATCGCGCCGCTGGGCCGCAACGAGAACGGCCCGTATTTCGACGTGCGCGACTGGGTGCGCCACCATGACCGATACGGCGACGCCGCGCGCCACGCCTGCCACGGCTAAGCCGCCGTCCTCGGCGGGCATGGCGGGCCTGTGGCTGGCCTGCCTGGCGGCCATGGGCGCCGGACTGCTGGTGGACACGTGGCGCACACCCGCGGCGCTGCTGGCCAGCGAATGCGGCGCGCCGGGAACGCTGGCGCAATTGGCGTGGCGGCACGTGGTGCTGATGCCGGCCAGCTCTGCCGCGATGGCGCTGGCGGCGCTGATGCCCTGGCCCGGGCCGCAAGGCGGCAACACGCCCCTGGCAAGCCGCGTGCTCTGCCTGGTCCTCATGGCCATCGGCATGGTGCTGGGCGCGCGCCTTGGCGTCCAGACGGCGCAGGCGCTGGGCGCCGCGCCCTTTTTCGGAATGGTGATGGGGATGGCCGCGGGGATGGCCGTGGCCCTGTTGCCTCTTGGCGCGGTCAGCGCCTGGCGCCGGTAAGCGGGCGAACGGCGGCCGGCGCCGTCTCGATCAACGCGGCGCCGGGCGCCTGGATTTCCAGCGCCGACGTCGCCTGCGCCACGCAGGGCAGGATCCAACCCTCTTCCTTTTCGTCGCGCGACAGGCCGGGCCATTCGATGCCGTACACGACCGATCCCTCGATCATCAGGCACATGCAGGCGCGGCAGGTGCCATTGCGGCACGAACTGGGCAGCTTGATGCCCGCCGCCTGCGCTGCCAGCAGCACGGACGTGCCAGCCGGCGCGTCAAAGCGCAGGCCCGAGGGCTGGACAAGAACCGGGTGCGAGCACATCGGCGTCAGGCACGCCCTCAGGCGACGTTGTCCTGCCAGTCCAGCTTCCAGGCGCCGGACAGCACGTTCTGCATCCACAGCACGCAGGTCAGCGTCTTGGCGTCGGTAACCTCGCCCTGGCTGCAAGCCGCAAGCACATCCTCCGGGCGCTTGCTGATGACGTCCAGGAATTCGTCCTGATCAAGCTGACGCTCGCCGGCCCGCAGGCCGCGCGCAAAGAAGATGTGAATGATTTCGGTGGAGTAGGCGATGGCCAGGTGCAAGGCGCCCGCGTGGGCCCACTGGCGGGCGGTATAGCCCGTTTCCTCCAGCAATTCGCGCTTGGCGCACACCAGCGGGTCCTCGCCCGGATCCAGCTTGCCCGCCGGAAACTCCGTCATCACGCGGCCGATGGGATACCGGAACTGGCGCTCGAGCAGGACGGTGCCGTCGTCGAGCAGCGGAATCACCACCACTGCGCCCGGGTGCACCACGTATTCGCGGATGCCCGTGTGGCCGTTGGGCAGGCTGACGGTGTCGCGGCGAATCTTCAGGAAGCTGCCGTCGTACGGCGCCTCGCTTTTAAGCAGCGTTTCGACGAGATGGGTATCGGCGGGTCGGGTCATGAGGACGTCTGGATCAGGGACTGGAAGGGGCGGCGGGCCGTTGCCGGCACGCCTGGCAGCTTACCATCGCGCCGCCGGCGGCCGGTCAGCCGAACTTGCGCGCGGCGTCCAGTGCAAGACCCGCGCCGATGCTGCCGAACAGGTCGCCTTCCACGCTGCGCGCCTCGGGCACCAGCCGGGACACGCTTTCGCGCAGGCGCGGCACGCGGCTGGAGCCGCCCGTGAAAAACACGGTGTCCACATCCGCCGTCGACACGCCGGCGTCTCGCAGCAATTGGCCCACGGTGGTTTCGACCTTGTCGATCAAGCGCTCCACGCTCGCGTCGAATGACGGGCGCGTCACCTCGACGCCCAGGTCCGGCGCGACGCGCGACAGGTCGATACGCGCGGCGGGCGCCTCGGACAGCGCGATCTTGGCTTCTTCCACCTGCACCGCCACCCAGTGGCCCGCACGCTCCTTCACCAGGTTCAGCAGCAGGTCGATCTTCTGACGATCACCGGCCTCGGCGCGGATGTAGGCAAAATGCTCGGCCGCCTTGCGCGTATAAGCCTGGTTGATGGTGTGCCAGCAGGCCAGGTTGCCGTATTGCGTCGACGGCACATCCTTGCCGCTGCGCAATTGGCTGCCCAGTCCCAGCAGCGGCATCACGTGCGCCAGGCTCAATTGCTTGTCGAAATCCACCCCGCCGATGTGCACGCCGCCATACGCCAGGATGTCGTCGCGGCGGTCCGGCTTGGCCGCGCGGTCCGGGCCCAGCCGGATCAGCGAAAAGTCCGACGTACCCCCGCCGATGTCGATCACCAGCACCAGCTCCTCGCGGCTGATCTGCGACTCGTAGTGAAAAGCGGCGGCCATCGGCTCGAACTGGAACTCGATGTCGGTAAACCCCACGCTGCGCGCGATCTCTTCCAGCGTGTCCTGCGCCGTCTGGTCAGACGCAGGATGGTCGTCCACGAAAAACACCGGACGACCCAGCACGGCGCGGGTAAAGCCGCGTCCGGCGGCCGTCTCGGCGCGCGCCTTCAATTCGGCGATAAAGCGCGTCAGCAGCACGCGAAACGGGATGGAGCGGCCCTGCACTTCCGTCGAGCCGTCGATCAGCGAGCTGCCCAACAGGCTTTTCATCGAGCGCATCAGGCGCCCGTCGTAACCGGCCAGGTAGTCGGAGATGGCCGCGCGGCCATAGCTGACCTCGGCGTCTTCGTCGTGGAAGAAGATGGCCGACGGCAAGGTGGTCTTGCCGTCCTCGAGCGCCAGGAGCGCATGTTGGTCGGGACGGCTCCAGCCGACAGTGGAATTGGAGGTGCCGAAGTCGACGCCGCAGGCGGTGGAAATCATGGGAATTCGGGCGCTTAGAGCAAAACGGCGCACAAGTGTACCCGCTCTCGCTCCGGCCCCAAATTCCGGCGCCTATTGCTGCTGGCGGCGCTGCTCCAGCTCGCGCAGGCATTGCTCCACGCCGGCCTGCATCTGCACGTTGGACACGGCCGCACGGTCCGACACCCGGCGGCAGCGCTGGTACTCGGCCTGGCTTTGCGGCGTGTCGCGGATCTCGGGGGGTGGGGGGGCCTCGGGCGTCACCGTCATGCGCAGCGTCGACGGCGGCGACAGGCTGCCCTTGGCCGAGGGAAACTGCATTTCCTGTGCGGCGCCAGGCATGACGTTCTGGGCCTGGGCGGCGCCCACTGCGCACAAGGCGGCAAGCAAGAAGGCGGATACGTGGTGTTTGTTCATGGCGACCTCTCTTGATAAGTCGACGCCGAGCCAGGGGCCAAGGCGTGCCGATTTATCGTATCCCCGGCGGCGCGCGGGCTTGGTGCCAAAGCGCTACACGGGGCGGGCCAGTTGTTTCCTGGGGTATCCGGCCTGACCGCTAGGACGCGCGGCGGGTTTTGCGCAACGGCTCCAGCAGCGACGACAACCCGTTGTGGTCCAGTTCATGCATCAACGCCAGCAAGCGCCCCAGCTCGCCGGGCGGAAAGCCCTTGCGCGCGAACCACGCCAGATACGGCCCCGGCAGGTCGGCGATCAGCCTGCCCTTGTACTTGCCAAAGGGCATGTCGCGCGTCACCAGCAGGGACAGCAATTCGGGATCCATCACATTCATCAGCGCGCGCCACCCGCAAACAGCTCGGCGGACGGCACGGCGGAGATCTTCACGCCAAAGCTGGAAATGGCCGGCAGCGTGGCATTGTGATGCGCCCGGATTTGCCCGCCGTCCGCATGCGGCTTGTCGTGCGTGGTGTGCGCATCGGCCGCCAGCGTGACCGCCAGACCCAGCCCCGCCGCACGCCGCACGGTCGTGTCCACGCAGAACTCGGTGGCGTATCCGCATACCACGAGATGCGTGACGCCACGGTCAGCCAGCACCTGCGCCAAATCGGTGCGGAGAAACGAATCCGGCGTTGTCTTGCGAACCCGGCTGTCGTTCGCGGCCGGAGCAAGGCGCGTATCCAGATCCCATCCGGGTTCGCCGTGCGCCAGGCCGGACCCGTGGCTTTCGTGCTGGACATAAATGACCGGCGCACCGGCGGCACGGGCGCGCTCGGCCAGCGCGTTGATGCGGGCCAGCACCTGCGCGGCCTCGAACGGCGGCGGCGAGGTTTCGAACAACGCGCGTTGTACGTCGATCACGATCAGGGCGGATGTCATGGAATGGCGTCAGGGGGTTGGCTGAATCACAATGCGCGGCTCGCACCGTACCGGAAAATTCACCGAATTGGCAATGAAGCAGAAATGGTGCGCGCGTTCGTGCAGCTGTTCCGCCAGCGCGGCATTGTCGCCGGCGCCAATGGTGACGTGGGGCCGCAGTGTCACCGAAGCAAATGCGCCACCCCGTTCGCGGTCTTCAACCATGACGCCGTCGGCCTCATCCCGATAGGCCTGCACGGTCACGCCTTCGACCGCGCACAGGTGCAGATACCAGAGCTTGTGGCAGGCCGACAGCGAGGCCACCAGCATGTCTTCGGGATTCCAGCGGGCAGCATCGCCACGAAACGCGGGGTCCGACGATCCCGGCACGTCGGGCTTGCCCGCGGCCTGAATGACGTGATCGCGGGAATAGGCCGCGTAACCGGCCGTGCCGGCGCCGGTATTGCCGGTCCATTCGACGGTGACGCGGTAATGGTGTTCGCCTTTCATGCCTTGGGTCCTGTAGCCGGGTTGTCCTGTTGCCTGGTTGCCATGTCGTCGCGCCGGCCGACCAATGCCGCCTCACGCGCAAGGAAGGCCGAGCTTAGCGCACGCCCAGCCCCGCCGGTTGGACGTTTATGACACGCATTGGTCTTACATCCCGTTTCAGCATGGGCCAGTTACTGTCCGTATCGTGAAGACGCGTCTGGCCATCTGTCCGTCTGCCCGTCAATTAGCCAGTCCGTCACACAGGAGCTCGCCATGATGATGAAAACCACCCTGACCTGCACCCTGAGTCTTGCGCTGCTCGCCGGCTGCGCCCCGTCAAAGCCCATCACCGCCCGCTCCGTGCCGGTGGACCACCACACCTCCCGCGACTCCCTCGACTGGCCCGGCAGCTACGAAGGCACCCTGCCCTGCGCCGACTGCCCCGGCATCCGCGCTCGCCTGACGCTGATGAAGGATGGCCGCTACGAAAAGCTGACGCAGTACCTGGACCGCCAGCCGCAGCCCGAGATCGTGTCGGGCACCTTCAGCTGGGAGTCCGACGGCAGCACGATCCGGCTGGATGCCGCGGGCGATAGCCAGCGTTACTTTGTCGGCGAGAACCAGGTAACGATGCTCTACCGCGACGGCACGCGTCCCACCGGCCCGCTCGCGGCGCATTACGTGCTGCGCCGCGTGCAATAAGCCATCGCGCGGCCGCCGGCTTTAGGGCTATCCTCTGGCATCAACCGCGCCCGGCGGCGCGCCTCATCCAGCAAGGAAGCCATGAAGACCGATCACGAAATGCTGTCTGCCTTCGCCCCGACGGGCGTGCTGCGCGCGTCCATCAACCTGGGCAATCCCATCCTCGCCAACACCGATCCCGCCACCGGCCAGCCCGGCGGCGTGTCGGTGGACCTGGCCACCGAACTCGCGCGCCGGCTCGACGTGAAGCTGGAACTCGTGGTCTTCAAATCCGCCGGTGAATCCGTCAACGCCGTCGCCGCCGAACAGGCCGACGTGGGCTTTTTCGCGATCGACCCGCTGCGTGGCGAGCAGATCGCCTTCACCGCGCCGTATGTCGTCATCGAAGGCGCCTATCTGGTGCGCCAGGACTCGCCCATCGCCCGCATGGACGAGGTCGACCGCCCCGGCCAGCGCGTCGTGGTCGGCAAGGGCAGCGCCTATGACTTGTACCTGACCCGAGAACTCAAGCAGGCCGAGATTTTCCGCGCCCCCACCTCGCCCGCCGTCGTCGACACCTTCGTGCAAGAAAACATGGAGGTCGCCGCGGGCGTCAAGCAACAGCTCGAAGCCGACGCGCAGCGTCTGGGCGGATTGCGCCTATTGGACGGACACTTCATGCTGATCCGCCAGGCGATGGGCGTGCCCAAAAGCCGAGGCGACAAGGCCAGCGCGTACCTGTCCGCCTACGTCGAGGCCATGAAGAAATCCGGCTTCGTCGCCGAGGCGCTGACGCGCCACAAGATCCAGGGCGCCGCCGTGGCGCCGCTGGAAGCGGCGGCGCAGGCATAGGCGCCGAAACACCGCGCGGCCGGGCGTCTTTAAACAGCGGCCCGGCCGGCAGCGATCGGGCTAGTGGCTGATCATCCAGGGCCTTGCGCCCGCGAATGACTTTGCGCCGTCTCGCGACGTGCGCGTTCGGCCCCGCGAGCGCGCACTGCCGCAGCACCCGCAGTTCATCCCATGCCCCGCGCGCGTGCTGCGCGGCTCATTGGCGCTGCGCTCGTTCGCCGCGTGCGCCCGGTTCATGGCCGACGACAGTGCCGACACCGCCGGCGCACCGCCCACGATGCGGCCCGACTGCGCCCCGCACTGCGGGCAATCGGCCGGATCCCGCCACTGCGCCAACGGCCGCAATGCGGCAAATTCCCCGCAATCCGCGCATGCATAGTCATACATCGGCATCTTCGCCTCCTAAAGATCGCGCGACAGCGGCATGTCGACGTCGCCCTTGATGTGCTTGACGGGCCCGCTCGCGGACGGCTGGATATCGAAGTCGAAGATCTCGGTGGGCAACCAGAGCGTGGCGCACGAATTGGGAATGTCCACCACGCCGCTGATGTGCCCCTGCACTGGCGCGCACCCCAGCAGCGAATAAGCCTGCGCGCCCGAATAGCCGAACTTCTTCAGGTATTCGATGGCGTTCAGGCAGGCCTGCCGATAGGCCACATTCACGTCCAGATAATGCTGCTTGCCGGCTTCGTCGACAGAAATACCCTCGAAAATCAGAAAGTCCTTATAGGCCGGCGTGATCGGACTGGGCTTGAAGATCGGATTGCGGATCGCATACTTGTCCATGCCGCCCTTGATCAGCGACACGCGCATGTGCACCCAACCGGCCATCTCGATTGCGCCGCAAAACGTGATCTCGCCGTCGCCCTGCGAAAAATGCAGATCGCCCACCGACAGCCCGCCGCCCTGCACATACACCGGAAAAAACACCCGCGCCCCGCGCGAGAGATCCTTGATGTCGCAATTGCCGCCATGCTCGCGCGGCGGAACCGTGCGCGCCCCCTCGCCCGCCGCACGATCGCGGTCGGCGCCCTGCAACGCCCCCATATGCGCGGTCTTGGGCGCGGGCGGATTGGCCAGCGGCGGCACGCGATCCGGATTCGTATCGATCAGCGCCTGCTCGCGCCGGTTCCATTCGTCCAGCAGCTTCCTGTCCGGCAGGCAGCCGATCAGCCCCGGATGGATCAACCCCGCGAAATTGACGCCGGGAATGTGCCGCGACGACGTAAACATGCCGTGAAAATCCCAAATGGATTTCTGCGCGTGCGGAAAATGATCGGTCAGAAAGCCGCCGCCATTGTTGCGGCTGAAAAATCCGTTGAACCCCCACAGGCTGTCCGGCTTGGCGCCGATATCCAGCAGGTCCACCACCAACAGATCACCCGGCTCCGCACCTTCCACCCCTACCGGTCCGGACAGAAAATGCACGGTCGACAAATCCACGTCCCGCACGTCGTCGGCGCTGTCGTCATTCTTGATCGCGCCGCCCGTCCAGTCATAAGTTTCCAAAATGAAATCGTCCCCGGGCTTCACCCACACCGCCATCGGAATATCCGGATGCCAGCGGTTGTGGATCTGCTTGTTTTCGTAGGGGGATTGCTCCAGATCGACACTGATAAGCGTATTGGTCATTCTCTTTCATCTCCGTCGTAAAGCGTTGATAAAACAGAAGGGGTGACCGCTGGCTGTCTAAAAAGAAGCGCGAAACAAGGCTTCGAAAGCCATTGATCTGTCAGGGACGGTAGGACAGTTTTAGACAGCGGTAAACTGGCTTTTTGCACAGTGACTGATGCCTGTGCCGCAACTGCATTGCGCAGCGCGCCGAGTATTACGCCGTAGGCAGGGTCCCATACGCGCAACGCGTCGTATGGGACTCGCCGATCTCGCTTCAGCCCTGCAGAAGAATCCCCAGCCGGCTATTCCAAGTGTCGCCATAACCCTTGCCAGCAACAGGAATGCGGATCAATGGCCGCTTCAGGTCGTTGGTGGAAAAGTCGAAATGCACGTTCAGGAACGACAGGTTTCCGCTGCCCGACTTTTCAGTCCATTTGAGTTGCCACTTGCGGATGTATGAAAAGTCCAGGACTTCGCCCGGGTCCTTCGCGCCATCCACCATGCACAGTTTCTGGCTTTGCGGGTCGAACGCGATGACGACCTTCTTGTCCTTGTCGCTCAGAATCAATTCGCTGTCGACACTGTCTTCCGGAAACGCCGTGCCCAACCGCTGATTGTGTTCGCGAAACTTCGCCAACAATGCCTTGTGGCGCTTCTGCTGGCGATGCACAGCCCAGGCGATCACCGCAACGATCGTCAGGACAATGGAAATGATATTGAACATGGTGCTGGCCCCCTGATGGCCGATAAACGCTGTAATGGCGTTAACGGCCGCAAGGGCGGGAAACTTTAACCAGCAGTTATGATGCAAGCCATTCCTCGCGCTCCACGAAGGTTCTCCCGCATGGCCGTCTTGCACCGCCCGTCCCTCGCCGCTCTTCTCATCATCGCCGCGTGCACCAGCGCGCCCGCAATTGCCGACGACGGCTGTGTCGCGCGCGTCGATGCCGAGCTGGTACGCATCAAACAGGCGCAGGACGCCCAACGCACGCGCGAGGCCGCCAATAACCTGGAACTGAATCGAGAGCTATGCCAGGGCCGCCTGGACCTGCTGGACGCGCGCTTTGCCTTGAGCGACGACTTCGAGGCGTGCCGCCGCAATGGCGTGCAGTTTTCGGATCAGGTCACGCGCACACTGACGGGCGCGTCCGACGATCTCACCGGCATGAAGGCCTCGTGGATCCGGACCTGCGGCCTGCAAATGAAGGACTGAGAGGGCCGCCTTCAAGTCAGATATTTCAATTGCAGCCGCTAGAGCGGCCGCAATCTAGGTCAACAACGGCGTCGTTCTTATGCCGCCTGCTTCTGACCATCGCGCGGAAAGAAAATCGCGCGGCTGGGATCAAAGCCATAGAGGGACTCGTACTCCGGCGCGTCTGCCGCCAGCGCGAGCACCGACTCCAGAATGAAATCCGCCTTCGCGTCCGACAGCAGCGCGCTGAAGTTCAACCGCACAAAGCCCGGCTTCTCGATCTCGCGGCCGTCCAGAATGGCCTGCCGCATCTGCAACGACTGCGTCTCGTCAATATCCAGCAGACGGTGCACATAGGGCCCCGCGCAAGCGCATCCGCCGCGTGCCTGTATGCCGAAGCGATCGCTCAGCATGCGCGTCACCAGCTGCTGATGCACGAATCCGCCCTTGCCATCGCGCACCCGAAACGAAAAGATCGGCAGGCGGTTCGCCGTCAGCGAACCCAGCAGTTCCAGACGCTCCGCACCCTTCCAGGCCGCAAGCGCGCGCTGCACGAAGTGCGCATGGCGCTCCTGCATGAATGCCGCCCCCAACGCTTCCTTCACCAGCACCACCAGCGCGGCGCGGATGTCGCCCACCACGTTTGGCGTACCCGCCTCTTCGCGCGACTCCAGACTGCCGCTGTAATCATGGCCCACCGGCGACACAAACTTCACCGTGCCGCCGCCCGGCCAGGTCGGCGTCGTGTCCAGCACCGCATCGCGGCGCACGATCAGCACGCCCGAAGCTCCCGGGCCGCCGATGAACTTGTGCGGGGAAAACACGATGGCGTCGATCTGCGCATCGCTCGCGGGCGACATCAGGATAGGCAGGTACGGCGCGCCGCCCGCATAGTCCCACAGCATCTTCGCGCCGGCCGCCTTCACAAGCCGCGTAATGCCGGCGACATCCGCCACGATGCCCGTCACGTTCGACGCCGCCGACAGCGCGCAGACGACCAGCGCGTTTTCCGGCGCCTGCAGCGCCTGCGCCAACTGCGCCAGGTCCGGCCCGCCTTCCGGGCTTTCTGCCAGTTCGACGATCTCAGCGCCGCATTCGCGCCACGGCAGGATGTTCGAATGATGCTCGTACGGCCCGATGATGACCCGGACCTTGCGACCGGCAGCCACTGCCGCCTTCACGCCGAACAGATTCACGAGCCGGTTGATACCCGCCGTCGCGCCCGACCCCGAGAAAATCACCGCATGCTCATCGCCGGCGCCACAACAACGCCCGATGGCAGCGCGCGCCTCGCGCCGCAGCCGCGTAATAAAGCCGCCGCAAAACGACGCCTCGGTGTGCGAATTGGCGTAATACGGCAGCACCTGTTCAAGCACAAAGCGCTCCACCTGCATCAGCGCCCTGCCCGACGCGACGTAATCCGCATAGACCAGAGGCTTGGAACCGAAAGGCCCGTCAATGCAGGCATCCTTGCCGATAAGCCCGTCGGCAAGCGCCGCCGCGATATCGGAAGTCTTCAGGCTGTCTTGAAACTGCTGCAACGGCGAAGCCGAGACGCGGACGGGCGCCTCGGCGAAAGGCATATTCATGGCGAGAGGGATCCGAAAAGTACGCAAATATCATACGATGGATGCCTTGATGAAACATCACCGTTTTTTTGCCATAAGTTCATGAAAACGGGTCATATGATCGAATCCATGGAAAAAATCGACAAGCTTGATCTGAGTATCATCTCTTGCCTGCAAAAAGACGGCGCGCTGTCGCAGCGCGAGCTTGCCGATAGGGTCGGCCTGTCGCAGAACGCGTGCTGGCGCAGGCTTCAACGATTGAACGCCTGCGGCATCATCCGCGGCACGCGTGCTGAAGTCAGTCTGGTCGCGCTGGGCCTGGACCTCACCGTCTTCGTCATGATCCGCACCAGTCACCACGCCAAGGCCTGGGCCGATGGATTCCGCCAGCACGTCGAGCGCCTGCCGGAGGTGACGGAGTTCTATCGCATCGGCGGCGATTGGGACTACCTGATCAAGGTTGTCTGCCGCGGCATGGTGGGATACGACCGGTTCTATCAGAAGCTGATTACGGATTTTGAGCTGTCCACCGTGACGGGGTTCTTCAGCATGGAAGCGATCATTGAGAACCGGCCGCCGGATCTGCGGATGCTGGAAGATTGAGGACGCTGCGCGGTAGAAGCGATGGCGCTGTCGTCGGCTGCGCGCCGAAAAGGCGGCGCGGTGTAATGGTTGCCGGTCACTTATCGATAATCGCGTCGTGTTTCGGGCGCCGGCAGCCCGCTGGAGGCAATCACGTGGTCCAGTCATCGGCCGCCATTTGAAATACACTGCGCACGATGCGCCCCGGAACTTTCCCGCGGCGCGTTGTTCGAATTCACCTCATTCCCACATCGCGGAGACCCGTCCGGCCATGACCCTCTAAGCCCTCCCCCAGATCACCGCTTGCGCTGCGCGCAACGCGTCTTATCGATTCCGGAGAGCTTCACATGGCCCAGACTTCCCGCGCGCCCGCACCGGCGCATCCCCAGCCGCAATCCTCGGCGCCTTTCCTCAGCCTGCGTCACGTCAGCCATGCGCTGCCGGATGGACGCATCCTGCTCAACGACGTCAGCCACAACTTTGACGGCAGCACCCGCCATGGCCTCATCGGCCGCAACGGTGCGGGCAAGTCCATGCTGCTGCGCCTGGCGTACGGTGACCTGACCACGCAAACCGGCCGCATCGTCCGCCACGGCAGCATCGCCTACGTGCCTCAAGAACAACCGCAAAGCGCCGGCGCCACGTTGGCCGACATCGCCGGCATTGCGCCGATTTTGCGGGCCTTGTCCCACATCGAAGCCGGCAGCACTCGCCAGTTAGACTTCGATCTGGCCGACGGCCATTGGCGCATTCGCGACGATTGGACTCGCATGCTCGCCGACGCCGGATTACCCACGTGGCAGCCCGACCATCCTGCCTCAATCGCCAGTGGCGGCGAACTCACGCGCGTTGCACTCGCCGGCGCGCTGATGCAGAACCCCGACGCCCTGCTGCTGGACGAACCCAGCAATCACCTGGACGCAGGCGCCCGCCGCTGGCTCATGGATCAGATTGCGGCCTGGCGCGGCGGTCTGGTGGTCGTCAGCCATGACAGATCCCTGCTCGATGCGATGTCGAGCATCGTCGAATTGGATCGGGGCACCCTCACAGCCCATGCTGGCAACTACACCGCCTACCGCGTCAATCGGGACCGCCTGAACGCCGCGCACGAAGCGTCCCTGGCACACGCCCGCAACGAACGCACCACCACCCTGCGCGCACTGCGCCAACAGCACGACGCTCAACAACAACGCAACGCTCGCGATGACCGCAAGGCTCGGGATGCAAACCAGGCGCCGATCCTGCTGGGTATGAAGAAGGCGAATGCCCAAGCCCATGCGGGCCGTGAGAACGTGCGGCGGCAGGACACCGTTGCCGCATTGGACGACGCAGTAAGGCAGGCCGCCGCACAGGTCGATCAATCGGCCGGCATCGCGCTGGCCCTGCCCGAAACTGCGGTGCCGCAGGGTCGCCGCGTTCTGCATCTGGAAAATGCCAAACCGCCGTTTCCAGAAGACGGGTGTGCGCTGACGATGACGCTGTCGGGCCCGTTCCGCTTGGCCATTCGCGGGCCGAACGGCTGTGGCAAGAGTACGTTGCTGTCGATGCTGGCCGGAGAGTTGGTTCCTCACGAAGGCGTATGCGATGTCCGCGTGCCGACTGCCATGCTGGATCAGCGGGCGTCCGTCATTCCAGAAGATAAATCCCTGCTGGAGACGCTGCATGCGCTGGGCGCCACGTTATCGGAAGGCGAACTCCGCAGTCGGCTGGCATTGCTGGGCCTGGGGCCAGAGCAGGTCAATGCGCCCGCCGGGACATTGAGCGGCGGGGAGCGCCTTAAGGCGGCGCTGGCGTGCGCGTTGTGGCGGAAAACGCCTGCGCAGTTGCTACTGCTGGATGAGCCGACGAATCATCTGGATATTGAGTCGGCGGAGGCGATGGAGGAGGCGCTGCGAGCGTATCCCGGGGCGATGGTGGTGGTGTCGCATGATGAGGCGTTTCTGGAGGGGATTGCGCCTACGCATGAGATGGTTTGGGAGATCCACGGCTGGCGGGTGACTGCGGAATGACGCATTGGCCGATGACGGATCCGTTAGAACAGACGCCACACCCTCAATTGGAAGTGGAACGATTCAGCTACTACGAGTGGTACGAAAAGAATTGCTCAGGCGAGAGCGTATGAAACGAGGTCGCCTTGTGCGACTTCCTTTGCAGTACGTTTGACTACAGATCTGGTTTATCGGGATCGCCCACACCGACGTCTTTGACCGCCCTACGATTCTTCAACCATCCGGCTGGATAGGGAGGAGGCTCGAACGGCTTAATACCCAACTGATGCGCCCGAGCGGCAAATCCCCCTATCCCGCCCACCGCAAACCCGATCATGTGCAGCCAGCCTGTGTGCCATACATTCAAATCGAGAAAAATGACACCGACACCAGCAATCACAAAGACAAAACGGAAAAATGGCTTGAAACTACCATCTCTGATCAATATTGACTTCAACAGCCAAGTCGAAATCCTTTAACTAGTCTGCCAACTTTCGTAAATACGGGGCGAGATGAAGATATTGATTGGATGCCTATAGCCAGAATAGGATCGACCATCGCGACGCTCCGCTTTCGAAAAAAGTGAGAGAGCACCTCATTCGCAAAAGACGGCTCGGAACAAGTAGTTCGACGACTTCGATTAATCCTGCTTTATCTGAGACGGGGAAATTTCAGGATACTTCATCGACAATTCCGTGAACGGCGGTTCCCGAAAAACCGTGTGATCACGCTCGCGCGCATCTGGTTCGGACGCTCTGATCAACGAGCGAACTTTGTCGACATCCGCGTCCACGTCACCTCAAAATCGTCTAGTCGGGCTTGAATTCCAGCTTCATGTTCGAACCAGCAATCGTACTCCGCATAGGAAAATTGGATGCAACAAACCAATTCCCCGATTAGAGGCTCTTTAACTTGAAGAATTAACATAAAGAACTTCTTGATCCTTGAAACTCAAAGCTACGCGCTTACAAGCCCGAAGGCGCCTGGGTCGAAGCCAAACGGCCATATCGTTTCCGAATCGTATATTGCATCCTCCCAGTCCACACTTGTCGAATTCAGGACATCTAAATTCGCCCCTTTTACAATAGCCCCTTTAAAACTGCAGAAGCGAACATCTGCACTTGAAAGATCTGCCCCTGTCAGATCAGCGGATGTGAAATCAGCCCCAACCAGCACAGCGCCTTCTAACTCACAATCTTTCAAGTTCGCGCCCCTAAAGTACGCATTAATCAATTGAGCCCCTCGAAATTTTGCGCGGGAAAGTTCAGCACCCACAAATGCAGCATTTCTCAGTAACCCATTGGAAAAGTTGCAATCATTAAGAACCTTTCCGTCAAAAATTATTCTATGAAACTTTCTTCCTTCGAAATTCGCGCCCACCAAAGTATCGAGGTCTAATTCCAATACCTCACCGGTCTGATACATTAGGATAATCATTCATTCTCCCAATCGGTATAATCGACTTTTATTTGGGATACCGACTTAACGTTCCCTTTCATCGAGCTAGGCAGAACGCCCGCTGTCACCTGAACATCGCGACCTAAAAGACGGGACGCGATATATCTGTGATTACCATCAACAATTACATCACCATCCATTTTAATCGGTGGAGGATTTTATCCCGCTAACAAACGATCAACGTACCGCTGAATCGCCGGCATCATCCGACAATGAAAGAGCGATTACCCTTATTGCCGGATATATCTCACCCACCAGCGCACGCCAAACACACAAAAACAACCAATCAGGCGAAGTTCTCATTATTTTTCTCCAAAAGCAGAAGGATTTATTCGAACAATGCGCTCTCCACTTGGTGGTCTTCTTCTCGAAGACGTTTCAAGCGGCCTCAGCACGATGTCGCCTTCGGCTTTAAGCACCGCGTTGTTGTCGGGGGCGGCGTCTAAGTCGCGACGATAAAGTCCGAGTGCTTGCCCGCTACTCGCAACACGATGGTCAGGTTCTTTCTGTTGCAACAGTGGCTCCCACCGCACTCGACGCTGTGCAATCAGTTGCACTGCTATTTTTGCTGGTGCTCAGGCTGCGCGTGATACTGACGCCGCCTACATTTTGTATTTCTTAGCTTGCCCAGACGGGCAGCCGCACCTACGTACTCGTGCGGCGGATGTACAGCGTAGCGGGCAAATCTGGCCACCTACCGAAAATACGAGGGCACATTAGCCAATTGCTCACTCAGGAGCCAGCCGTCAGGCTTAGATCCAGGATCTTCCCATTCGGCCCCAGTGGAAATCCAATGGTTCCTATACGCGCAGGCACCATGTTTGGTCGAATCTTGATAACCATGCTCAACGCCACAGCAAGGGCAAAAATCGTAGAGTGGCGTTAGTCCGTCGTTACCCCATGATGGAACTTCTGAGCGATAGCCGCAGACTCGGCAATTCAACCCGTTATTATTGAGCATGGAAATACTCCAAATTTGGACCTCACTCCATAATGGTTTCAGCCCTAAACTTTCCATATAAGCCCCAAAGTCGACAAAGCCCTTAACCCCAATATCTTCGTATAAAAACCATGAGGCCTCACACTCTTGACATACGAACAAGCAAGTGTCGCCAGCTATAATCCTTGCCTTGACAATATCTCCCTGCCCACACCTCGGACACAACATATAAATCCTCTCTACTTAACAGGATAGGCGGTAATTACCTGATTGGTCCCAGGCCGCACAATAATTTTAATACTCGTTTCTCCCGAAGTGCCAATCGGTCGGCCCATCGGGACAACATATGCACCCGGATCCCCTACTACGGGACGACCTTTCTTCAGCCACGCTTCATCGACAACGCCTAATATTTCTTTTCTGTCCATACTAAAGACGCTATGCGTCGTCTTGGCCGGGTTCGGCTCCGCATGCTCTAAAACATGCAAAACTCTGTTTCCTTGAACCGACCCTTGTCCATAGTCTAGGCCAGCTGGGGTTTTCCAAGGCCTGGGTTCCTCCGATCGAAAAGCCCACACCAATGCTGGCGCTGCTGCTTTTGCCGTCGGTCTTTTGGCTGGCGGTGTTCTGTTGAGCGGTAAGCAGGATGTCGCCTTGCGCATCCAGCACAATGTTGCGGCCCGCGGCAAGGTCAGATCCGGACACGATGATGTCGGACTGATCGCCCTTGCCCCCAGCAATGATGGTCAGGTCGCGGCCGGCAGAGACGGCAGCGCCGCTTGCGGTGCTGCTTTGGCCGCTGCTGGTCTGGCTGGAGCTGCTGACGCCAACGTCGATGTTGATATTGACGCCGCCGACTTTGGATGGGTCTTTCGCCACCGCGTCGTAGGCATTCTTGGCGGCCAAACGGCACTAGATTGTCGCATTACTTACCGTACGCATCCCTGGGCTCAGCAAAGCGCATCTCCCCAAACTTTTCGCACTGATACGGGTACTTTTCCGTACACCGCTTTCGCATGGTTTGTGCCAACTTGTTCGCAATGCTAGCTGCAATGTTCTGCGCTGCCTTAGAAGGACCTCGATTGGAAAATTCGCGAAGCGATATCGGGTATGTGTCTTCGGCAAGGCCCCGATACTCCCCGGTCTCTGCGTCGTACAGTCAAATGTTGACGCCAACGCTGGGCGGGTACTGTTGATATCCGGCGAATCCGTTGGGTTTTCCGACGGCCACAACATACTTTGCGCCGATAGTCGCAGCGTCTTCTTTCAGTGTGCTCGGCCTGGCCGTTTTCGGGTCCGGCTTGCGGGTCCTAATCGTCGCCGCGATTCCCGCCGCATCCATTGCGCTTGGAAGCTCGTTGTTCAACGCTGTGCACACCGCCTCGCCTGCATAAGCAGCTGGATATGCTGTTCTCGCACCCAATATGCCAATCCCATCGATTTCCTTTTTGAAATCGCAATCAGATGTATAAACCAAAACTGGGCTGATTTTCTCTTCCGGCGCCGGATTCGAGGTTAAAGCTGCAGGCGGCGAACCCATGATGAATGTGCAACCGGAAAGAGCGAATAGAGAAATCACTGCAAAAGACTTCGATGCATCAACCATTGCAACCCCAGCACCTCAACAACACATTCCAATTAAACCATCCCACCATTAGCCATACGTGTTCCCCACCATATTTCGATAAAAATGGGATAAAAAACACCTAAATATGGCTTTCATTTTGGAAAGATTGATTCAGGGCTTTGGACCAAAACGCGGCCTGCCTTTTCGGGCAGACTTTCGGGTTTCTAATTCCAACAGTTCAAACAATCTCTTCAAGCTGCCGGGCATCCCCCACACCTTAACCGAAATGCCATGAACGGAAAGCCGCAATAACGGCGAACCGATCTGGTAAGGGCGCACTTTTACATATTTAAACTCGAACTCATTTAGTGTAAAAAAACACCACACAAGTCGGTCATTATATACAGTCAATCTTGTAAGGATCTCTGTGGAATAGAGCACCCCTTTCCTGCACACAGTCGTAACGCGGACACTCAGGCGTTCAGAACGCCCTTTTTCCACCTTCCTCCTGCGACCAGGCACAAACCACAAAATCGAAAGCGCCAGAACCAATAGCCCGAAACCTATCAAAATTGCATATTCTTGACCGACCTCGAAACGATATGCCTTCACTTTTCTCCTCCGCCAGATCTATAGGTCGGATCAACCGTAACATTTATCGGTAGCACTTTTCCCACACCAACTCCCACCCCCACTCCATTCACATATCTAGAAGGCACGTACCATGACTTTTCGTCCCATGCCATGGGGTTACTTGGCGTCACCTGCATGGAAAATGCCCCTGCACCAAAATTGAATACAATCGGGCCGGAGTACTGAGGGTCCCCATAAATTCCCGCGCTAAGACCAATATCAAAAACACCACCCACCATATAGTCTGGCTTCAAGTCAAAAGATCCTTTGTTCCAGGATGCGGCGTATCCTGCACCCACTCCAGGAGAAGCCGGCAAGTGAAACGCTCCCTGAAATATGAAATTTGGATTATTTCTATAGTCCGAGCGTGGAATTCCGGCCGAGAAATCTCCCGTATTCCATCCTGGAGAGAATGACCCAAGTGAATCATACTTTTGGGGAAACACAACCAACTGACCCGGGGGCGGAGCTGACCAACTATATGGAGATGAATCATTTCCGGTGTTAGCCAAGATCAACTGGCGCAAAGTATCATTTGGATTTGACATGGCGCCCGAGCTTTGTACAAGCCAATATCTGCCGCCCCCGTCTCCCTGGAGTGACATTCCAGTACTGTCAAACAAATTTGCTGATGACGTCGTGTGATCCAGAGGTACTACTATTCCACTACTTGCAGACTCTCCGTATGACGAATTGTTAGCTGCACGCAATGCGGATTCAATTTGATCCGCCGAGATATCCGACCCATCAGCATTTGTTATTCCTTTCATTCTCGCATCTGCTGCAACCCGTTGTGCCAAGCTTTTCTCTTCAGGATGAAGTTGCCGATTAAACATATCCGCGACGGCCGCTCCGCCCGCCCCGCTGCGCCCACCGACGGCGGCGCCGGCAGCGCTTGCGATGACATTCAATAGCACGTTTGTGACCTGACCCTTCATCGCCCCCGACAAACCAGCGACGGCGAGTTCAACTTGTTCGCGCATCAAGCTGGTGGCTATATCGCCTGCAACCGTCCCTGCCATTGCTCCTGCAACATTCCCGCCCCCCAACGCTGCGCCAATTCCTGCAACCGCGGCATGGAGCGCAATCGCGCCAGGTTTTCCCTCCCCCCAAAGATCCGGGTCATCCTTTTTCAGATCCTTCAGCACATCCCCCGCAATCTGCATCCCCAACTGACCAAACGCCTGCTGGAATTCAAGTTGCTCGCGCACCTTGTCCTTGTCGAAGATCTGCCCGATGCTGCCATTCGCGCCTGCGGTGTCTCGGCTCAGGCCCGCCGTGCTATCGCGACCCATCTCTTTATCTGAACGAACGTCAATCGTGCCCGGTGCAACGGCGGCGTAGGTGGTGCCCGAATCGCTGCCGCTCGTTTGGCCAAAGCTCAATCCCGACGGACCAATTCCATTGGCACCGCCTTTGTTTGCGATGTCGAAAGCGCCGGACATTCCCAGGTTCACGCCAGCCGTCGTGGACTTGTATGTCGCTTTGTTCTCAAGATTGGTAAAGCCGAACGTCTCGGTAGACAGTATGTTTTTTGACGCCTCCGCATCGCTGGCGATTACCGCCCCGTCCAGTTGCGTGTGCTTGCCGACGTAGATATCAAAGCCGCCGCTGCCCGCGTACAGGCCTGACTGCTCGATAACGCTGTCGTAGTTGGACTTGGTCTTGCCGATACTGGCGCCAATGTATGCGCTACCCGTCATGGAGCCGAAGCTGAAGCTGCCCCCCGCATTGACCTGGCTTTGCTTGGCGTTGTAGCGGTCCGTGTCCTGCTGGCTTGCTATCGTCAGGTTGCGGCCGATGTCCGCGTGGATGCTGTCTGCGCGGGCTTGGGCGCCCATCAGGACGGTGTCCCGACCTGAGATCAGGGTCAAATGGTCGCGAGCGCTGATCTGCGACTCTTGGTACGTGGTGCCGTTACCGTTGGCGTTACCCTTTCCGGCGTAGCCGCTGGCGAAGATGTTGATACCACCGCCGCTGCCGCTGTCCGACACGCCGATACCGATGCCGACCTTCCAGCCGCTGTTCTTGTTGGTTGAGGTTTCTGTCGAAGTTTGCGATTGGCTAAGAAGGTGCAGGTCGTTGGTCGCCGCCAGCAGAACGTTCTTGCCGGTGACATCGCTTCCTACGATCGACAGATTGCCGGAGCCGGCGACACCCTTCTCGCCTAACGCAACGATCGAAACGTTGCCGCCGGCCATGATGGACGACCCAAATGCGGTTTCCTGGCTGCGTTTTGTCTCGCTGACGGATTTGCTGGAGCCCACGCTGATTTGGATCTGCGCGCTTGCGGCTTCCTTCTGCGCGGTGGTGGCCTCCGCGCCCTTCGCAGCGTCCATCATCCTGTCGGCTTGTACTGCCTGGTACGCTGCCTGCCCAACCTTGACCGCAGCAAGACGCCCGCTCTTGGCTTCTCCAGCCTGTTGGAGCGTGCCATGGATCTGTTGGGCTGCACCCAGCATGCCGCCGGCCACGCCGATGGTGATTCCCGATTGCTTGAACTCGTGATATTCGTGCTGGCGAGCTTCGCCCACGCCTGCAACGATGGCCACGTTCCGGCCGGCGATTGAGATATCGCCATCCTGCGCCAGCACGCTGCTGGCGAACACTCCGACGTCGCGTCCCGCATCGATGGTCACGTTGCCGCCGACGCTTCCTACCGTACTCGCGGAGAAACCGCCGCTCTCTCCCTTCATCCAATCGGTCCTGGCTTGCTTGCTGTAGCCGATATTGAAGCCACCGCCACCGCCAAGGCCGGATTTCGTGACCTTTTCGTATTGATAGTCCTTGTATGACTCCGCGGCCGCGGCGATCGTGATATCCCGATTTGCCGCGAGCAACACGTCGTTATCTCCGACGACGTTGGAGCCTTGGACGGTCAGGTCCCGGCCGGCCATCAGCGCAACCGTGTCGCCCATGAAGTTAGAGGCCTGAGCGAGCTCAAATTCACTGGCCGTTTTGGTATGCGTCGTCTTTGACGACATGAACCCTTTGGTCTTGTAGTGGGTCTCGTCGTACGCCGAGCCGGTCTGCACGCCCGCCATCAGGTTGATATCTCGTCCAGCACCCACGGCCAGCTGATCGCCCGCCGTCACGTCCGCGGCACGCGCATTGACGTCCTGCCCGGCAATCAGCGTAAGGTTGCCATCCGCCGCAATGGACGAACCGACTTCCGAGCTGGTGCATGACCTCACTTTAATTCCAAACCGACCGCACCTTGCACCTTCTGAACAACCTAATCACCGAAAATCAATTCTACACCCCCCCCCTTTATTTTCACCTTACCCCAATCTCCTGATAGCAAAAACCAGCCCCCCCCAAAATTAAAGCTATCTATATTCCCATAATCAATCTCACCAGACGCGTCTGAGAAACCAAAAAAACGCCTCTCGATCCACTCAAGAGATTCAAAATTTGAAAATCGTAATGAAGCCCTTCGATAGCAATAATACTCTCCAGCCCGGGGCTTCTCATACTTCGAGTGCTTTTCAGTAAGAACAACCTCCAACTCGAAGGCGAGTGAATTTGCCCCCTCGTTAATAGCCAACACGTAGCTATCTTCGAGATAAATATGGGAGAGCGACGAAATTTTATAATAGTTCATAATTCATCTTATAGATCATAATCAATTGAAGTGTGATTCCCCGGGCTTTTTCTAGTTACCTGATTTCCGTAAGCATCTGTTCTTTGGCCAGCTGCGTCTCTGAGCTCAACATGCGGATCAGCACTACCTGGCGCGCGCGAACTGCCTTGCTTAATTGTCATACGAGAGATTCCGTTTTCGTCAATGTATTTGAGAGGTCCTCCCTCGGTTTGGGAGGGTCGCCAGCCTTGAGATTCCGCATACTGTTTCAGTTCGCTAGCTTTAGGGGTTCGACCAGCCTCAAAAAGATTACCAAATCCTTTGGGACTTCTAATTGCGCCAGCAACCATACTACCCAACAGGATAGCCCTCTCGGCCACCTCCGGACTCACACCGTATCGCTTTTGTAGATCAACGGCGATTTCAGTATTAATAACTATGCTAGCGGCTTCGGCGTTCTGCAGGAAATATATGCCGAGGTCGTCCTTGAGATTAGTAGGAAGATCCATGCCGAGCAAGCTATCTAGCTGCTTGCGATACTCGGCGGACTGCTCAACAAACTCGCCAAAACGTTCCCTGCAGGCGGTCGGATCGGCGGCACATACAGCGATCATGACTTCCCGAGTCTCTAATGCTGAGATCGCGAAATTTTTGCTGCACCTGATCACAATTGCCGATTGCTTCGCAGGCAGAAGCTTCTGCTTCAAACAGCTTCAGTTCGGACAGAGTGAGCGCGTTATTCGTCAACTCAGTCACCGCAGCAATAGTGCTCGCGGAGGAGTCCACCGACGTTGCTGCGGACATACCAGCCACAATACTGGCAATCAAGTTTCCTCGTGCTTCTCGTTCCTCCGACGACAGTTCATCTCCCGTAGCCGTGCTTATCAGTTTGGCAAGCACTGAACTCGCCGCAGCTCCCATGGCACCAGCGGCACAATTTCCACTGCTTGCCGAGGCTCATCATTAGAGTTTCCGTCGGCCCATATAGTGGGCGAGATACCGCTCAAAAGAGTGGCGATATCTTCGCTTTGGCGACCACCCCTCTTGTAGTAGCGATCCACGAATATCAGCATTGCGCGAAAGGCTTCCGCCGTTGTCAACAAACTATTCATTTCAACCGCCTCCAATGCGGACGCTGCTCACCCGTCGCCGCTCGCCGCATCCCTCTGCCTTAAAGCGAGAAAATCATCTTTGATTTATTGGCGACAGCCTTAATCAAAAAAGCTCGAAGATCGATCAACTCTGACAATGCAACGTCTTTAGACACACAAGACTGTATAGCTACGCGGCCCTCTGTCCAGCCACTTACAAATTCCACATTCTTTGCAGGGAGAGCACGAAGGACTGAGATATGCTTTTCGAGAGCACAGATCACCACCTCCAGTGTAGAAACATCAACTTCGTCTTCTTCATACTGATCAAAAATAGTGCCTTGGATGGCATTAATATTTTTCCAGAATCCTGACGAGAACAGCCATTCGGAAACCAATCCGGAGAGCGTCAATTTCGCGTCACAACCTTCCACCCAGAAGAACGATCGTTGCATCCTCATGTGCGTCACCACCTATTTCACTTAATCAGAATTTTTAAAATGAGTCAAACCATTCCTCACACCTGATGGAATACCGGTCTGCGTAGTTTTATCTACTCCAACCAACGGAACATTGTGCGGAATGGCATTGCTATTCTGATCCAAATACTGCCCAGCCGAATTCTGCACACGATAATAATTACCTGCATTATCCAAGACCACTGAAGCGCCTGTCATTGCATTTATGAAAACAGTTTTTCCGGAGGTTGTATATTCTACTTTTGGATTTTCGCCCGCCACGTTACGCACTGTTTCTTTCAGCGATCCACTGGACCAGTTTCCACTATGCTCGGCCGCGCGCGCTGCCCCGGACGGATTATAAATCGGCACATCGGATAGTTTTCCTGGCGGCAAGCCCTGGCTATAAATTAAAACCGGCCCCTCATCATCCGGCAGAGGGGAGTTGATAGTAGTCTCGCCTATGGGCCCATTATTCTCCTGTCCCGGCACCGCGATTGGCTCAACGGGCCGACCAGGCACCACGGGAATTTTCCGATAGTGAATCTGAGCTCTGGGAACAGATTGCCCGATCCGTCCACCAACCTCAATGGGCCTTCCAAAATCAACAATTCGGTTGGCCGAAGATCCGGTTCACCGGAGACCGATGCACTAACGATTTTGGCTACCGAAGACTCGCGTTGCTGGCCCGTCAGGCGCCCCGCCTCACTCGTTGGATCTGAGTGATCTCGACCTTCGTCATATATCAGCTCTAACCCCTGCTCCGCCGGCAACGGCGATGTCGTCGAAGTTCCGTCCAAAGGGCGATTATTCCGTTGCCCTGGCGATGGTGCGAAGCGGCATTGCACTGCCGACCGTGGACGCACTGCTGGCCGGCGTGGACAACTTGACAGCGCAGGCGTCGTTGCGACACTTGGAGACGCCCGGCAGCTACGCGAGGTCGGTCGCATTGACCAATTGCGGCGAGCTGGGTTGGTCGACGGACGCCCGTGACTAACGCTACAGCCGCATCGATCCCGTGTCCCGGCAGCCCTGGCCGGCAATGCCGCAAGCCCTCAGGCAATGGGCGCAGGACGCGGCGCGGGAAGCCTACGTTCCGAACTCCGCGCCGGATGCGTGCCTGGTCAACCGCAGCGAACCCGGCGCGCGTCTGTCGCTGCACCAGGACGGCAACGAACGCGATTTTGGCGCCCCCATCATATCCGTGTCGTTGGGCATGCCGACGATGTCTCTGTTCAGGGGAGACGACCGCTCCGATAGCGCAGAGCGGATGCAGCGGTTTCATGGCGACGTCGTTGTGTGGGGCGGAGTGGACCGCCTGCGGTTTCAAGGCGTAATGCCGCTGAAGGAGCTGCCGCATCCGCAGCTGTGCAGTCTGCGCATCAACTTCAGGATTCGCAAGGCGGGTTGGGTTCTATCCTTAATACCGAAATTCCCAGAGTTCCGATCAGCATAAACGTGTGATCCGGTGGCTATCGGATCGCGGACACCGCTCTTGCGGTAAATCCGCACGCCCAACTCACCAGAAACAAGTCTCAAAGAAAACCGCAACCGGCGCAGCAGCAGGCGGATGCCTTAGGCCCGCGCCATACAAAACGACATGGACCGCATCTGCCGGCGCCCGTGAGCCGGTTCCGGCCGAACTTGCCGCCACCCTCAATGTGTCCGATCGTCGGTTCGATGGCGCTACGCCGCTTCTTCTCCCGACGATCATGCGTTTTACCGACCCAACTTAATCCATCCATCTCACTTCAAAATCAGCTAGCTGGGTTTGAAGTCCGGTCTTATTTTCGAACCAGTAATCGAACCCCTCAACATCACTTTTCTTCAGGTAAATATAACAACCACCTGTGTCACCATCTCGGTCATCAGCAATAAAAATCTTCCAGCCAGAATACTCGCCAGACACAACAAAACCCTCCCGAACGATTGTCACATTCACATCCTCGTCCGCACAGGGAACATGATTTTTAGTAGGTTGGGTGACAACTTAAGCCCGCTGTAAGCGATACGCGTCGGCTAACCCGTACGCCGAGCCTTTTGCCGCCGATGCCTACCGGACAAGGGTACTTACGAGGAGGGGCGGTATTGTCGGACATCCACAAACTCAACCACACCGAGCAGATTATAGGAAGCGCCATCCCCGCGCCTTGCCCAGGAGATAAGGTGATTTGCAATAGCCCCTATTAATTTACAAAGTAAATATCGAATGAGCACTCTAAGTCTAACTCTGCGAGCGCTCTCATTTGCTCCGGCCATAGTACTGGGCCACTATGCCCCAACAACGAAAACCAGACGCATTTGAGCGTTATTTTCATCTCATCCATGTTTTGAATTTCTTTTAACGCATGGTGGCGTGGATATATTATTTTTACCAACCAATCTATGTGCTGCCTAATATCCTTTGATAGGACAAGACCTTCTGTTGACAAGAACCATCCCGAATTCTTAATTTGCCTTGTCCGACCTCGGGAGTTGGTAATCACATCACCGACAACATTAACCGACGTGGGTTGAATATGGAGAATATCTGTTATCACATCCGGATGCCGCCCGCCAGGATAAATCATCAACCGGGCATAACACTCGGCGCAACTTTCGTAGTCGGGGGCAACTGGGGTAATCCTCGTTTGTAGATTCATGGCAAATAATCCCCAATGTTTCCTATAACCTCATGCCCACAACAATGCTGCTAATCAGGTTGACGCGCGATTGCGCTTCATCAGGAGACAGATCCTTCCCGTTGGCGCCGTCCATGCTTTCCAGCAGCTTGCTCAGCACTACGCCCGAGAGCGCGCCGGCACCAAGTGATGCGAGCTTAGTAGCGGCCCCAGCGCAGCCCGGTGCTTCGTGCAACGCACGCATGGCACAAAGACCCTTCTACGCCTAGCGCACTGCTCAATTCCTTTACTTTTGCGGCACCCAGGGTTTTCGAATAATTGACGGCCGCGGCCTGAATGAACTGGCCGGGCCCGCATCTTGTAGATAGACCTCCAAAGGCAATTGGGGCCCTAGAAATAATCCTTATCATTTATCGAGACACCATATTCGCAAGCATGGCCACAAAATACGTCGCAAGCCACGCTCTTCTCACCATATTCAACACATTCAAAGATGCATGAAGCGGTGTAGATTTTAGCTAATTACTCTGAAATTTATCTCCAAAATTCACACTTTATAAGCATATCGAGGTAAGTTAAGAATTTGTAGTGTGTATACCCACCTCATTCCGGAGCGCCACTCCGGAATCCAGAGCACGCCAAACTCACTTTCTTTGCTTCAAAGAATGTTATAAAAATCTAACACAGATCTGCGACTTACCGTCCACTGAGAAATAGCTACTCCATCCTCGTTGACTTCTAACCGAGCAGCCACATACCTATTGATGGCGTTTGGATCAAAATCTTCGGACAGGTCGCTCAAAAACAATACATTATTTTGCACATATGCAACATCCTTCTCAAAATAAATGGCCCAGTAGAATACAAAATTTGACGAGGCCGGATCGTGCATTGATGTAATTAACGCGCAACGTTCACCGCCGAACAAGCCTTCAGCTAAAGATCTCTTCCAATTTTCCAAATATTCATCTCTAGACCAGAAATCAGCCGAGGCAAAAAAATCTTCTGAGTACTTATTGATTTTTACCTTGCCTTTCAGGACAGCCCCCCCAAACTCTGTCGAAACCTCATGCTCGAGAAAAATTCCGAAACTCATTTTTTCACCCAATTCAGTTCTTTGTCATAGGTACCAACTCGATTACCGCGCCGATCAAACATCTTCCAGCCCTCCGAGACATTATGGCCATCTACATCAGGCGTAATATAATTTTTCCCGTTCCAAAAAACCGGTTGCCCGTGTGAATTAAACGGCGCTTTTTGGGCAGAAATTTTCTGCCCGTACCCTAAGTCCTGTGCTTTCTGCTGTAGTTCTTTGCCGACGCTAAAGATCGGCTCGATTATGATAGGACCATCGTTGGGCGTATTGATCAGTTGTCCACCCTCTTCCACTCCATCCCGCCCGGGGATTACAGCCGGTTGTGCCGGCCATGCCGGTACAACCGGGATTTCAGGGCCATACTTTCCTTCATCCGGAATCGAAGGCGGCGGAACAGTCACCTGTACCAAATCGCCGGGCTTGCCCGGCAGCGCGGAGTCCTTTCCGGCGACATCGCCCACTACATTTGACGCCCACGCCCACAAAGCACTGGAAGTGACTCCTGTCGCCACAGCGGAGGCCACATACGTAACCCCATCCTTCGTCTGTATCAGCACATTTAACGTCTTGTCGGACACAAATGTTACGGCTCGCTGGCAGCTCGGAGTTGTCGCACATTTAGTGGCAGCCGCGCTCGCAGCGGGAACCGCAAGTTGCGCCCAGTTCTGCGAAGTCTCCAGCGTGGCGGCCGTACTGGCTGCTGCCGCATCCATGCCCGCTGCAGTCGCTATGCCTCCCACCAAACTAGTGACCAAATTGCGCCGAGCTTCAACTTGCTCGGGCGTGAGCCCCTCCGCCGCCCCCATGAGACTGTTCAGGATGCTGCCCGCTCCGGCGCCCAATGCGCCAGATGCGCAGGCTTCCCCCTTTCCTGCCGCACCCGCACATCCCAAGATACTGTGAAGTGCCGCACGCGCAGCTTCCGCCTCTTTTCCCGTGCCCAACAAATCGGCGATCTGTTTCGCCTGTAATGCCGCCATACCCTGGAGATAATTGACTGCAGCCGACTGCACGAATGCGCTGGTCGAGCCCGTCACATTTGCACTGCTCGCTCCCGACAATGCCAACAAGATCAGCCCATACTTGCCACCAACGCTCCAGTCTTGTGCATCCTGCAACTGGTCCATAAGCGCGGCGATGTGGGCAGCGTCGTTTGCCTTGCCGCTCTTCATTGCTTCGGAGATGGCCTTCTCGGCTGCCTGCTTTTCAGCCGCCCGATTCGCCAAGAACTGCCCAACCTGCCGGCTAGCTTCCCCAACGATCTCAAACCCCGCCCGAATCTCCTTCTCATCAAATATCGGATCCAGACTGTTCAGCGTGTCCTTGGTGTCTCGGTTCAACCCCGCGATCACTTCGGCCACCGTCTGCCCCGTCAGCGCTTTCTGCCCAGCTTCGTCTCGGATGACAATCGTGCCGCCGCTGATCCCACTGAGCGTGGTGGAACTAGCTTCTCCGCTGGCTCCCGCCACCACCGGCACACCCATGCTCACGCCGTTCGAACTGGGCAGGTTTGAATTCGGCGTGGCCTTGGTTCCGCCAGCGACCTCGCCCTTGCCATCGGTGCCGATGTTGCTCTTGTCTTTGCCACCTTCCTTGTCGCCGCCAAAGCTCACGCCGCCGCCCAGCTGAATGGACTGGCCTTCGTAGCTGGCGCGGTTTTCAACATCGCGGCTGGTGAGGGTGCCGGTGATCAGGACGTTCTTGCCATCAGCGACCGCTTTGTCGCTGCTGGCAATGACGCCACCAATCAGGCCGGTATTTTCGGCGACATCGAGCTGGAAGCCGCCGTCGCCCGCCCACAGACCTGACTGCTCCGTGACGCTGGCGTATTCGCTGTTGATCTTGGTGTTGCCATAGTTGCCGCTGACCGAGCTGGCGCCGTAGCAGATGGGAGGGATGCACAGGCTTACCTGCACGCCCACGCTGCGGTCGCGCGCCGTGTAGTTGCTGATGTCCTGCAGGCTTTCGATAACGAGGTCACCGCCCACCGTGGCCAGAATCCGGTCGCCGGTCGCTTGCGCGCCGCGCAGAACCGTGTCGCCGCCGGAGTTCATGGTCAGTACGTTGCCGGCCTGCACGTGCGTGTTGTTCCACGTCACATCCTCGCCATTGCTCTTGTTCTTGCTGCCACCCGCGCCCAGGTTGATGCTGACGCCGTTTTGGGTTCCCCCGATCGAAAAGCCCACACCAATGCTGGCGCTTGTGCTTTTGCCGTCGGTCCTTTGGCTGGCGGTGTTCTGTTGAGCGGTAAGCAGGATGTCGCCTTGCGCATCCAGCACCATATTGCGGCCCGCGGCAAGGTCAGACCCGGACACGATGATGTCAGACTGATCGCCCTTGCCGGCGGCGATGATCGTCATGTCGCGGCCAGCGGAAATGGCCGCGCCGCTTGCGGTACTGCTTTGGCCGCTGCTGGTCTGGCTGGCGCTGCTGGCACCGAAGTCGACGTTGATGTTGATCCCGCCGACCTTGGCGGGATCTTTCGCCACCGCGTCATAGGCATTCTTGGCGGCCAAACCGGCCGCCACGGCTGCGATGGCCTGCAGGCGGCCATTGTTGGTCTCCTGGGCCGCCTCGCGCATGCGGTTGGTGCTTTGCACGGCGCTGACAACAGGGTTGCTAGCGCTGATCGTTACGCCGATCTGGCTGGTCTCCTGGAACTGGCGATAGACGCTGGTGTCGTAACTGCCTTCGATGGCGACTGACTGGCCGGCCATGAGGAGGTCGCGGCCTGCACGGATATCGCTTCCACGCACCAGTACGTCGTCCATGGCGACAATCGAGACATCACCCAGATGGCTGGTGACGGTGCTGCCGGCTGCGCTCGGCGTGCTGCTGCGCTCATTCAGGCTGCCGCTACTGCTGCGTACCCCCACGGAAAAGCCGCTGCCCTCACGCCCCAGATCACCCACCGTCTTATTGCTGTAGCTGCTGCTGTGGTCGCGCGTCGCGCTGCCCGTGTCGATGACGATCGATCCGCGATTAGCCAAAAGGCCCACGTTGTTAATGGCGTCGATGGCGGATCCGGCGATGCGTATGTCGCCGTCACGGCTGTTCAGGTGGACTGTGTTGCCCGTGATGAGCGACGACGTTTGCCACGTGCCCGAAGACAGCTCATCGGATTGCGCCGATTGACTGCCGTAGGGGAACATCTTGACGCCGCTGGCGTTGGGACCACCGTCAACAGCCCGACCGATGTCTCCCAGGCTCATGCTTCCAAACGAGAAGCTGGTGCTCTTACTGGACTCTTCGCTGGTCTGGGTCTGGCGGTTGTCTGAGCCAACAACGGCGATGTCGCGTTGGGCATCGAGTACGACACCGCCCTGGGCGCGCAGGCTAGACCCGGAGATCACGACGTCGCCATCCTGCGCTCGTCCGGAGGCGTCGCGTACGCCGCTGCCGGTCGCGCGCACCACGATGTCGCCGGCTGCGCTCAAGGACGAGCCGCTGCTGACCTGGCTATGCGAGTCGAATGATCCACTGCTCTTGCTGCTGCTGTACGAGAACGACACGCCGGGCGTCGTGGCCCCGCTGTGAGCAAGCTCGTGACCTTTGGATTTGACGGAGCCGGCGTTGGATAGATTCTTGACGGTGTCCACCACCGTCCCGACGACGGCCACGCCAAAGCCGCTTTCCTTGAGGGAGTATTCGCTGTGAGTCTTCTCGACGTCGCGCCCCGCGACGATGGCGACGTTTCCTCCCTGGATATCGATGTTGCCGGTGTTGCCCTTGGTGTCGCCTGCGGCCTTGCCCGCTACCACATCGCTGCCTGCGATCAGGACATCCCGCCCTCCGGTGATGATGACGTTGCCGCCCGTCGCGCCCAATAGACTCCGCGCGTCGCTTTGCGTCATCCCGTCCACGGTCTGCAGGGATTTGGCGTCACTGCTCTTGTACGAAATACCGAGTCCACCGGTTGAGAAGCCGCTTTTCTTTACCCGCTCGTAATGGCTCTCCCCATAGGTGTTCGTCCCAGCCGTTACCGACAGATCGCGGCCGGCGTCGACGACCAGGTCATTACTGGTGAGGACTTGCGAGGCATTAAGCGAAAAGTCCCTGCCCGCCTGAAACACCGCCGAGTCGCCGCTGAACGTTGATCCCTGCGCCTGTGTCCACGCCTGCGAATCTACCGTGTGTGTGCTCTTGCTGGAGAGAAAGCCCCGGGTCTTGTAATACATCTCATCACGTGCGGAGGCCGAGGCCTCTCCCGCACCGACGTTGATATCGCGGCCTGCGGCGACGGCCAACTGCTCACCCGCTGCGACGTCTGCCGCACGCGCGTTCACGTCCCGCCCCGCGACCAACGTAAGATTTCCATCCGCCGCAATGGACGAACCGACTTCCGAACTGGTGCTCAGGTCGTGCCGGTTCTTCTTGTTGCGGACGAGGGATTCACCATGGCTTTCCTGCAGCGTGGCCAGGTTGATGTCGCGGCCTGCTTGCAGGCGCGCGTCTTCCGTGGCCGTGACTTGAGCCGCCGTGAGGTCGATGTCACGACCGGCCTGCATGCTGAGGTTGCCGGCGTCCACTCGGGACACCCCGGAGACGTACGAGCCCCAGGTGGCGCCATTGTTTTCCGACCCAGAGGTGGAAGTGAGCGCGATGTCGCGGCCGGCTGACAATGCCACGTTGTCGCCCTTGATCAGCGACACCAGATTGATCAAGTCCTCGCGTGCAGCCAGATCAACGATGCCGCCCTGGATCAGGCCGCCAGCCTGGTTGACGATGTTGGCCGCAGTCATGACGGTGGCGTCGCGGGAGCCGATGGTGCCGCTGTTGGTGATGTCGCCGTCGGCGGCGAGTTTGACGTCGCGGCCGGCCATGAGGGTGCCGTCGCCCTTCAGATCGCCTTCGCGCACCAGGAGGTAAACCTGCGGGACCAGCACGGTCTCGGTGGTGCCGTCGGGCAGCGTTACGGTCTGTTCGACCAGCCAGACGAGGTCGGTGGTGAGCTGGCGTTGCTGGGCTTCGGTGAGCGTGGCGCCGAGTTTGAGGCCGTTATCCAAAGCGAATTGCGCGCCGTTGGCGAGCAGTTGCTTGTACTGGCTGTCGTTGTCGCCGAAGCCTTCGAGGAAGCGTTGGCCGGTGGTGGCCAGGATCTGGTCGGCGACGAGTTTTTGTTCGTAGAAGCCGTCGCCCAGGCGGCGGGGTTGACCGGACGGGGTCAGGAATTTGGCACCGGCGGGGATCAGAGCGTTCAGGCCGCCGGGGGTGTTGCCCAGGCCCGTTTTAATGGCGCCGGATGCGCCCGCGTTGCCGACGGGTGCGCCGGGCTGTTGCAGAATACCGAACAGGTAATCGCTGGAGACGGACTCGCGATTGCCGATGAAGCGCGGGTCGGTGGCGACGACGTAGGGTGCGTCGGGCGTGCCGTTGACGGCGAAGAGTTGGCTGTCGGGGATCGTGGCCGGGTTGGAGACGGTGCGCACGACGTTGCCGCCGGGCAAGCCGAGGCTGGCGATCAGGACCGGGCCGGTTGCGGTGGCGCCGTTGGCGCCGGGCGCCGCGCCGCTAAGTGAGACCGACGCATTTCCGCCGGAGGTGCCGACAGGCATCTCGATAGATTCGGCGGCAAGGGTGCGGTTGTAGTCCTCAATGTGTTCCTTGCGCTTTCTGCCGCTCGGCTGGGACAAGATGGCGCGGCCAACACGCGTCACCACGCGCTCGCCTCCCGCTCCGATGTTGTTGATGGCCGGCCCGCTTACAGACAGCGTGCCGCCAGCCGCGATCTGGCTCTTATCGTTGGTGACGGTCCCGACGAGCGTCATGGCGCCGCCGGACAGGATCTTTCCAGGATCCGATGAGATGGTGCGGGTTTCGGTGACGGTTTCCTGGACGTCGTAGATCGTGAGGGTGTACCTCATGCGATTCTGGAAATCCAGATTGAACGCCGCTATACGAGCATCCAGCTCGTCGAACGGCACCTTATAAGCGTAGTGCGCTTCTTCGTAGGCCTGCCGGCGAACTCTTTCCGAGGCATTGCATGCGCCATCGTTCGCGCGACATGGAGGGTCTCGCGGCACCCACTGTGGCTCCGGGCCAACGGGCGGCGTCACACCGAAAACGGCCCAGACTCGCTCATTGGTACCGTACGGGTGTGTTACCGGCGGGTACACCCAATTGTCCCCAAACCGAGTTTCGGGCGTACAAAGTTCGATGTCATTCGTAATCGAACAAAGAATTCTGCGCGGTACCTCCGCCCGTGCGATGGGGCCCTCATCATCCGTAATGCCCGTGTACCAAGGCGCGTAATCGAAGGGAGGCCCGTATCGAGACGCGGGATAAGTGTCGGACGGAAGCAAGAACCCGTGCTGGGAGTCGTTTTCCAGAAGGTCGATGCCCTTTTCGCACCTTGGGCGGTCTTTGACGCAGAACCAGTTGGATTCCATGTCGTACATTTCCGTGGAGCCTGCAGGCGTCACGTACAACTTCGGCACAGTCAACACCGGCACCACTTCGCTGGCGTAATTCGTGTTGATGTTCTGCAGCGAAGCCGCGGAAATCACGGCATTGCCCGCCGCCTCAATCGTGGCCGACGCATTCACGAGCGACGCAGCCTGTCCGACCGCCTTGCCATTCGCATCCAGCGCGCTGCCGATGCGCAGATCCGCGCCGGCATAGATCAACCCATGCTCGCGGTTCACCAGCGACCCGACGCCGATATCCAGATCACCACGCGACGCGATCACCGCGCCGCCGCTCGGCCCCGATCCATTGACCAGTTCCCCCGCGCGGATGGCGATGGTGTTGCCATAAATGCGGCCGAAGTTGTCTACGCGACCCGCGTTGATGTTGGTCGCGCCGCCGTCGATGAGGCCCGAGTTGATCAGGCCGTTGGTGACATTGATGGTGTTGTTGCGCCCGGCCAGCAGTTCGCCGCTGGCCTGGTTGTTGAGCGAGTTGGCCGTGATGGACAGGTCGCGCCCTGCACTGACGGTGGCGCTGTTGTCCATGTTGCCGCCCACCGACATCGTCAGGTCGCGACCCGCGGCGATGTCGCCGGTCTGGTTGAGCGAACCGGCGTAGGTGAACGAGAGATCCTGCGCGGATTGCAGCAGGCCCAGGCCTTGCAGCGCCTGGATCGTGACGGCAAGGCGTTCGCCCGCCAACACCTTGCCCTGGGCGTTCTTCAGCACCGCTGCCTTGACCGTCGCGTAACGCTGGGCGGCGATTTCGCCGCCGGTGTTGTCGAGTTCGCCGGTGTCGAGGGTCAGGTCCTGGCTGGCGCTGATGGAGCCGGCCTGGTTGTTGATGCCGCCGGCCACGATGGTGGCCGTTTTGGCGAGCACGCCTTTGGGCGGCGCTCCGGTTGCGGTCAGCGTGGCGCTGTTGTCCAGGCTGGCGGCGTTCAGGGTCAGGGTGTCGTCGGCCTGGATCAGGCCGCCTTGATTGTTGACGGCGCCGCTGGCAACCAGTGTCACGTCCGAACCTGCCAGCGTTCCGCGGGCATTGCCGATACGCGCGGCGTCGATGCGGGTGTCACCGGCAGCGGCGATCAGTCCGTTGGTGTTGTCGAGTTCACCGCCGAGTTTCAGGGTGGCGTCGCCCGCGGACGTCAGCTTGCCGCCTTGGTTGCGCAGGTTGACGGCGTCGATGTCGAGGCTGCCGCCGTGCAGCACCGCGTTGCGCGTGGTGATGTCTCCCGGCGAGGTGAGCGCGAGCTTGCCGATGGATGACAGGTTGCCGCTGGACAGGTCCATGCCGCCTGCCGTCAGCGTCAGGTCCTTGCCGGCCGCGCTGATGCCGGGGTGGGTGATGAAGGCGGCAGTGAGTTTGACGCTGCCGGGCAGGCTGAGCGTGCCGTCTTCGCCGACGCCAGCGATGACGCGGCCGGTGTTGGTGAGCGCGCCGAGCGCCGTGGCGTTGACGTCGCCACCCGCGAGAATGGAGCCGGCGTTGTTCAGGCCGGTGTCTGACACCAGGTTGGCGGCGCCCGCCGCCGACACGACGCCTGCGTTGTGCAGCAGGCCTCTGGATTGAAGGTCGATGTTGGCGGCGGACTGGATGCGGCCGTCGGCCGTTGTGGCCAGCGCGCCGTTGGCGTCGACGGTGACGTTGCCGGCCTGGGTGGCGGCGATGCCGCCGAGCGTGGCGTCGGTGCCTGCGCGCAGCGTCATTCCCTGGCCGGCGGCTGCGGAACCCATCGCCTTCAAGGCGCCGCCCGCGGTGGCGCTCAATGCTGCGCCTGCCTGTTGGTTCGACGCGGTCCCCATCACGAGGTCGCCGCGCAGTGTGTTGAGTGTCAGGTCGCCTTGCAAGGCGGCGACGGTGCCGTTGATGGTCATGTCGTCGCCGGCGGTGAGCGTCTGCGCGACGCCGGCCAGCATGCTGCCGGCGGCAAGCAATGTGCCTTGGGCGGTGGACGTGAGCGTGCCGGCGGCTTGCGCCAAGCCTG
The DNA here is from genome assembly GCF_059760815.1 of Achromobacter sp. 1012554356. Classification (NCBI taxonomy): domain Bacteria; kingdom Pseudomonadati; phylum Pseudomonadota; class Betaproteobacteria; order Burkholderiales; family Alcaligenaceae; genus Achromobacter; species Achromobacter sp. 1012554356. Next base: position 43,261 of record NZ_JCBANC010000052.1, read on the forward strand.
CCGCGCCGACGGCGACGTTGCGGCCGGTGAGCGTGAGGTTCGCGTCGCTGGCGGCCGTACCGTCCACGCGCGAATCGCGCGCGGCGGCCAGCATCATGTCGCCGACCGAAGCCAGTGCGCCCGCAGCGGCGAGGTCACGTTGGGCTTGCGCTGTGAAGGTTCCTGCGGCCTGCACCTGCCCGCCTTGCTTGACGGTCACATCGCGGCCGGTGAGCAGCAGGTTTCCCGCGCCGGCCTCGCCCAGCGCGGCGGCGGTGCCGCCCAGGCGCGCATCGCCGGTCGCCGCGAGCGTCAGGCCGCCGCCCGCGACGATGGCGCCGTCGGACACGAGGTCGCCGCCAGATTGAGCAGTCAAGTCCTGCGCGGCCTGCATGCGGCCACTTGTGCCGACGCGCAACTGCTTGCCCGCGTCGGCCGTCAGGCTACCCGCCAGCGCCGCGACGGTGCCGTCAACGCCCAGGTCGCGCATGGCCGCGAGACTAGCGGGGGTCCCCGCCGTGACGATACCGGTCACAACGAGATCGCGGCCCGCCTCGGCCCGCAGCAAGCCGCCTGCGCCCGCCGCGGATTGCGCGGTGCCGGCCGTGCCCGCGACGCGCAGGTCCTGGCCCGCGCCCAGATGCAGATTCGCGCTGCCCTGCGCCAGTCCGTCCTGACCCACCGTCAGGTCGCCGCCCGCGTCGGCGCGAAGCGTGCCGTTGGCGACCGTCTTGCCGTTCAGTTGGGCGTCGGTTCCAGCGGAAAGCTGGATGTCGGTTTCTCCAGACACGGTGCCGTTTGCGATCAGCTTGCCGCCAGCCTGTCCGTGGAGTTGCTGCGCGGACTGCAGGACGCTGTCCTTGCCGAGCGTCATGTCGCCGCCACTGACGGCTTTCAATGTACCGGCGTCGGCCAGCACGGTGCCGTCCACGCGCAGGTTGCCTTGGGAATTGATCTGCGCGGACTGCCCTGCGATGACGGCGCCGGCGAGCGATGCGTCGCCGGCAGCGATTGTGGCCGACCCGTCTGCTTGAATGCGCGAAGCGGAAGTCGCCGTCAGGGTTTCGCCCGCCTGCACCTGCAGATTGCCGGTGGCGAGGGTTGCGCCGTCGAGCTGGATATTGCGTGCCGCCTGCAGCGACAAGTCTTTCAGGGACGTGACCTTGCCCATGCTTTGCAGGTCGCCGCCGGCGGTCAGGCCAACGTTGCCGGCCGCCGCCACCTGGGCCTTCGAACCGATGGATACGTCGCCGCCCGCGGAGAGTTTCATGCCGCCGGACGCGGCCGAGACCGTGCCGTCCACGGCCAACTTCTTGCCCGCCGTGAGCGTGGTGTCGCCGTTGGCGCGCAGCGTGCCGGCCAGCGCGAGGTCTCCGCCCGCCTTCGCGCCAACCGAGCCTTCGGCGTCCCACTGTGCGGGCGCTTCCATGCGCAGGTCGCGCGCGGCGTCGATGGCGATGCGACCAGTAGACGATCCCTTGCCCGTCACGCGTGCGTCGCGCCCTGCCATCAGCGACACGTCGCCGCGTGCGCCGACGAGGCCGCCCAGGTTCAGATCCGCTCCCGCACGGATTTGGGCGGCTCCGCCCGATTGCAGTTGCGCGGTCGCGCCGGCGGTCAGATCGCCGGCTGCCTGCGCGTGCAACGCGCCCGCGGCGGTGACCTGGCCGGGCAGCACGACATCGCGGCCTGCCTTCAATGCAATGGCGCCCTTGGCGGTGACCAGACCGCTGGATGCCGAGCCGGCCTGCGCCGGGCCGGTGGCATTGGATGCCCCGCCTGCCGCGCCCGCTGCGCCGCCGTTGCCAGCGTTTGAACCGCCCGCCGACGACCCCGCGCCGGCGCCGCCCGAAGCCGAACCGGTGGAGCCGCCCGTGCCAGCTCCGCCCCCGGCCGCAGGCGCCTCACCACCGATCCGCATGGTGCGCCCGGACTCAACCCCCACGTCCTGCCCGCCCATCAGCAGCGAACCGCCCAGCGACAGATCCTGCCCCGCCGCGACACGCAGCGCACCCTGCGTCTGCAATGCCCCTTGCGCGGCCACCTTCACGTCGCCCGCCGCATTCACATCAACCG
>NZ_JCBANC010000053.1:0-44363 GCF_059760815.1 Achromobacter sp. 1012554356
GCGAGCCACACCGTGGCTCGCGGCCTTTACCAGCGATACCGCAACGTCGCCATCACCGTGCGCTCCGCACCCCAATAGCAGCTCACGGCCGTGCCCAGGCAGTTGGCCACGTAACGCTTGTCGAACAGATTGGACACGTTCAACGCGACCTGCGCGCCGGCGAGAGCCGGGCTGGCGCGACCCAGGTCGTAGCGGATCGCCGCATCGACCAACGTCACGGCCGGAATGGCGTAGTTGTTGTTCAGATCGCCATAGAATCCGCCGCGGTACGTCACGCCGGCGCCCAGGCCCACGCCTTGCAACGGGCCGTCGCGCAGCGTGTAGTCTGCCCACAGGGCGGCCTGATGGCGCGGCACGAAGTTGAGCTGATTGCCGCGCTGCGCGGGATTGTTGCTCTTGGTGATCTCGCTGTCGCTAAGCGCGTAAGACATCGTCAGATCCAGGCCGTTCTCGAAACTGGCCTTGCCCTCCAGCTCCAGCCCCTGCACCTGAACCCGGCCGGTCTGCACGACAAAGCTGGTATTGACCGGGTCCGGCGTGCTGACGTTGTTCTGGTTGATCTGGAACGCCGACAGCGTCACGAAGCTGGCGTAGCCGTTGGGCTGGAACTTGATGCCGGCTTCATACTGCTCACCGGTCGTTGGCTTGAGCGGGGATCCGTCGCGCAGCACGCCCGTCACGGGCTGGAAAGACGTGGAATAGCTGAGATAGGGCGCCAGGCCGTTGTCAAAGCGATACGTGACGCCGAGGCGGCCGGTGAAGCGGTTGGCGTCGGCATCGCGCGAGGTCCACGCCCACTGCCCGGCGCTGCCGCGTGCGCCGGTATCGGTGGTGCCTTCGGTCCAGTCGTAACGGCCCACCAGCGTGAACAGCAGCCGGTCAAGTTCGATCTGGTCCTGCGCGTACACCCCCAACTGGTTGCGCGTCATGTTGATCTTGGTGGCCGTGGGCGGACGCGTCACGGGCGTTCCGTAGTCAGGGTTGAACACGTCGAACAGCGGCGAAGCCGGCGGCAGCATCAGCCCCAGGCTGCTTTCGTTGTAGCGCGACTTTTCCCTCAGGTAATCCAGGCCGAAGGTGAGGTCGTGGCGTGTGGGGCCGGCCGTGAATTTGGCGTTCAACTGGTTGTCGACCTGGAACGCATGCGATGTCTCGGGGAAGGCCCAGGCGTACCGGATCGCCTGGGTTTCCGACGTCATCGCGCCGATCTGCACGCGGCGGGTGTTGGTGTCAACGTTCGTGTACCGGGCGCTTTGCCGTACGCTCCAGGTGTCGTTCAGACGGTGGTCCAGCGTGTAGCCCACCATGGTCTGCTCGTTGGTGAAGATGTCGTAGCCGGGTTCGCCCACGAAGCGGTCTCGCGGAATGTAGCCGGCGCTGCTCTTTTCCAGCGTCCCGATGACCGGCAGCACGGGCGCGCCGCCGCCGCCGTGGCTGGTGATCTTCTGATACTGCACATTCAGATTCAGGCTGGTGTCAGATGACGGGTGCCAGGTGAAGCTGGGCGCGATGAACTGGCGTTCATCGTCGACGTGCTGGTATTGCGTGTCGCTATCGCGCAAGGTGCCGGTCAGGCGATACAGGAATTTGCCTTCGTCGTCAGCCGGCCCGGAAAAGTCGAACGATCCCTGGTACCGGTTGAAGCTGCCCGCCTGCAGGACGACCTCATTGATCGGCTCGGCAGTGGGACGCTTGCTGGTCATGTTCACCAGCCCGCCCGGGGCGCTCTGGCCGTAGAGGCCAGACGACGGTCCCTTCAGGATCTCTATCCGTTCCAGGCCATAGGTGTCGATGCGCGGCTGCGCATATCCCCGCGCGCCGAAGGGCAGAAGCAGGCCATCCAGATAGCGCGCCGGGGTGAACCCGCGGATGGTCAGCCAGTCATAGCGCACGTCGTTGTCGCCGTACTGGGCGAAGATGCCCGGCGTGTAGCGGACGGCCTGCGCCAGCGAGGTCACCCCGCGCCAGTCCATTTCATTGCGGGTGATGACGTTGATGGTCTGGGGCGTGTCGATCAGGGCCGCGTCCGACTTGGTGCCGGACCGGCTGCGCGTGGCGACGAAGTCGGCGCCGGAGGTCGGCGACGCATCGCTCGATCCTTGCACCACGACCGGGGACAGCGTGGAAACACCGGCGGCCGCCGATGGAGCGGGTTGCGCGCCGACGGACGCGGACGCCGCAAAGGCTGCGAGCAATGCCAACGGCAACGGCTTGACGGAGAAGAACACGGGGGTTACCACCTGATCAATTTATAATTAACAAGAATCATTCCTGTGCGACGGCATGATTCCAGAAGCGCCGCCGGATGTCTGACGATTTTGCGGCGCCAATTGACGGTTTTGCTGCACTCAACGCAATTGCGCTTGTTACCCATGCCCGCTGTGCTCTCGCTCGACCCGTATACCGCTCCAGTCAAGCCTCACGAATGGTGGCGAGGCACACTTCCCACGGTGCCCGCGACGCAGGACTGGGAAAACGTTATCCAGTGCGTGGTGCGCGTCGAGGAAGGCGTCAGCGTGGTGGTGCTGGACGGCTGCCCATCGGCTGCGCTGACGATTCCGGCGCCGGGCGCACCCGTGTTCGGCATGCAGGTATGGCTGGAGGGCGACGCAGTGCTGGCGCTGGACGGCGGCAAGCCACTGAAAGTGTCCGGGGGCGTGGCGCTGCTCTTCAACCACGAGCAGCCAGTGGGCTGGACCACGCACCTTTACGCGAAGCGGCGCGTCCGGATGCTGGATATCCGATACACCCCCGATGCCCTGGCACGTGCAGGCGACTCGGCACCCATCACCCTGCTGACCCGGCGGTTTCGCCAAGACGTCAGCGTGCCGACCCACGGATCGTTGGTGGCATCGCTGGACGCGCCCGCCAGCCTGCTGACGTTGGCTACCGATATTTCACGCGACGCGCCGACGGCTCCCGAGGCGCGCCGGATCTGGTATCGCGCCAAGTCGCTCGAGATGCTGGCTGCCTTTGTGGAATTGCTTTCAGTGCCGGAAGTGCTGAAGGGGCCCGCCGCAGAGGAGCGTCAGCAGGTGCAGCAAGCTTGCCGTCTGCTGCGGGAACGCTGCTCGGAACATTGGCCGCCGGGGCGTGTCGCGCGGGCGGTGGGTTTGTCAGAAAGACGGCTTCAGGAATTGATGCGCGAAAACGTCGGCCGTTCGGTTCACGCCTATCTGAGCGACGCGCGGCTGGTTCGCGCTTCGGACCTGCTGCGCAGCGGCATGAGCGTGACGCAGGTGGCCGGCGACTTGGGGTATTCAAGCCTCAGTCATTTCAGCAAGATCTTCAAGGCGCGATACGGCGCATCGCCACGCGCCTGGTAAGGCGCCGAACGTGCGCCGCGGAAACGTCGTTCAACCGATGCGCATCAAACCGCCGGCCCCTCGATCAGCCACTGCAACATCCTTTGCAGCGAATCCCGGTCATATTCCGCATCGGTAAGCCGGTATTGCTCCGGATCGCGGTTCACCCATGAATCGGTCACCGTCCATGCATCGCCGTCCTGCTCCAGCCGAAGTGCATAAATCCAATTGCCGGTCCAACTCCGATGCAAACGCAGCCAGCCGTCGTGCAGGTAGATGAACCATTTGTCTTCCATTTCCTTCGGCACGAAGCCTTGCTGCAAGCGGGCGTACTCGTCGGCGGTATAACGCCCCTGAAAATGCAGCGGTTCACGCTGCGCCGGCGCAGGCAGGTGCTTCCAGGAGTCTTGGGTGGCGATGGGCATGTAGGTGCTTCTGTTCTATGCTGAATCCCTCGCATACTACCAAGGCCGCGCCATGCACCTTCAAGCCGCCATTCCTATCCTGCGCATTTTCTCCGTGGAAAAGGCGCGCGACTTTTACCTGGATTTTCTTGGGTTCACCTGGGATTGGGAGCATCGCTTCGAAGCGGGGTTTCCGCTGTACGCGCAGGTGCATCGCGGGGATCTGGTGCTGCATCTGTCCGAGCATCATGGCGATGCGACGCCGGGGTCGGCGGTGTTTGTGCGGATGCAGGGCGTGGATGAATTCCACGCGGAAGTCAGCGCCAGAAAGTATGCCTACATGCGGCCCGGCGTCCAGGAGATGCCGTGGGGGCGCGTGATGGCGGTGATCGATCCGTTTGGCAATCGGCTGAGCTTTTGCGAATCGCAGGACTAGCGGCTGGCGGCTAAACCCCCAGATAGCGGTGCGCCAGGTCGGGCTGCGCGGCCAGTTCGGCGGGGCTGCCTTGCCAGACAACGCGACCCTTTTCCAGAACGTGGTGCCGGTCCACCAGGGTCGCCATTTCCTTGAGGTTCTTGTCGATTACAAGAATGGTCTGGCCTTCTTCCTTCAAGCGGCGCAGGCAGTTCCAGATTTCCTGGCGGATCAAAGGCGCCAAGCCTTCGGTGGCTTCGTCCAGGATGAGCAGACGCGGGTTGATGAGCAGGGCGCGGCCGACGGCCAGCATCTGCTGTTCGCCGCCGGAAAGCGTGCGGGCCGATTGGGTGCGGCGTTCCTTCAGGCGCGGGAACAGGTCGAAGACGCGGCCGACGTGCCAGCCGGCGCGGGTGTTGCGGGCGGTGGCGACCAGGTTTTCCTCGACGGACAACGACCCGAACACGCGGCGGCCTTCTGGAACGAGGCCGATGCCTAGCTGCGCGATGCGGTGCGGGGCCATGCCGGTGATGGGCTTGCCGTCGAGCAGGATGGCGCCGCCCTGCGCGGGCAGCATGCCCATCAAGGTCTTGACGGTAGTGGTCTTGCCCATGCCGTTGCGGCCGATCAGCGAGACGACCTGCCGGGGCGCGATATCCATGTCGACGCCGAAGAGCACTTTGCTGGCGCCATAGCCGCCCAGCAGTTGGTTCACTTGCAGCATCAGTCCTCCTCGCCCAGGTAGGCGGCGCGCACGTCGGGATGGCGGCGCACCTCGTCGGGCGTGCCGGTGAAAATGGTTTTGCCGTAAACCAGCACGGTGACGCGATCGGCCAGCGCGAACACGGCGTCCATGTCGTGTTCGACCAGCAGGATGGCGTAACGGCCCTTCAGGGTCTGGAGCAGCGCGGTCATGCGTTGCGATTCCTCGGCGCCCATGCCGGCCATGGGCTCGTCCAGCAGCAGCACGGACGCGTCCAGCGACAGCGCCATGGCCAGTTCCAGCTGGCGCTTCTCACCGTGCGCCAGCGCCGACACGCGCACGCTGGCGCGTCCGGCCAGACCGACGCGTTCGAGCGCGTCGCGCGCCGGTTCGCGCAGCCGGGCCATGCGCCGCGCGTTGCGCCACAGGTTGAAGCCGCCGGGGCTGTGCGCCTGCACTGCCATGGCGACGTTGTCTTCGGCGGTGAAGTCTGGGTAGAGCTGGCTGATCTGAAATGACCGGGCCAGGCCTGCGGCCGGACGCCGGTGGGCGGGCATGCGGGTGATGTCGGCGCCGTCGAGCCAGATGCTGCCGGCGTCGGGCAGGATTTCACCGCTGATCTGCGAGAGCAGGGTGGTCTTGCCCGCGCCGTTGGGGCCGATGAGGGCGTGCAGTTCGCCGGGGCGGACCGCCAGGTCGACGCCCTGGGTGGCGTGCACCGCGCCAAAGGATTTCTGCAGGCCGCGGATTTCCAGTTTGGGGCTCGTCATTGTTTACCTCCCGCCAACCAGCCGTACACGCCGCGTTTTCCGAAGAGCACCACCAGCACCAGCACGGGGCCCAGGATCAGCATCCAGTGTTCGGTCCAGCCGGTGGCAACCTGCTCCAGGCCCAGGTATACGGCCACGCCGAGCACGGGGCCGAAGATCGAGCCCATGCCGCCCAGGATGACCATTGCCATCAGTTCGCCGGACTTCTGCCAGGCCGACATGTCGGGGCTGACAAAGAGTGCGTAGTTGGCCCACAGCGCGCCGGCAAGTCCGGTGCCGGCGGCTGACAGTACGAACGCCGTAAGGCGGTAGCGCAGCGGCGCCAAGCCCAGTCCGATGCTGCGGCGGGGATTCTGCTTGATGCTTTGCAGCGCCATGCCGAAGGGCGAATTGACGATGCGCCGGCACACGATGATCCAGACGGTCATGAGCGCCAGGCACACGTAGTAGAAGGTGGTTGGATCGTTCAGGTTCAGCCCGGGCAGCGTGTTGCGCGCATCGATGGACAGGCCGTCGTCGCCGCCATACACCATCAGCCCGACAAGGATGAAGTACAGCATCTGCCCGAAGGCGAGCGTGATCATGATGAATTGCACGCCGGTGGTGCGCAGCGACAGAAAGCCCACCACCAGTCCGGCCAGCGCGGCAACGGCGATGGCAAGCGGCCACATGACGAGCGCGGCGTTGCTGCCGCTCCAGCCGAACAGCGTCTCGCCCTGGTTGACGTGAAAGGCGGCGATGCCGATGACGTAGCCGCCCAGACCGAAGAACGCGGCGTGGCCGAAGCTGACCATGGCGCCGTAGCCCAGGATCAGGTCCAGGCTGACGGCCGCGATGGCGTAGATGAGAAAGCGCGTCATGAGGTTGACGAGAAAGCTCTCGCCCGTGGCCTGCGCGATGGCCGGCACCAGCACGAAAAGCAGCAGCCCGATGGCGTTGACGATGACGCCGCGGGTCAGGCGCGGTCCGCCTGCGGTGTAGGTGTCTGACACCCCCGATGCACGGTCGTGGCATGTGGCGTTTGCGTCAGGGGTGTCAGACACCGGGGCAACTGCGGCAGACGGTGGAATTGATCTGGTCATGAATATCTTTCCTATCGCTGGGCCGGCACCAGTCCGCGCGGCTTGAACAGCAGCACGATGGCCATCAGGATGTAGATGCTGGCGGACACGAGGCTTGAACTCGCGGAGTCCGATAGCTCGGGCGGCAGCAGGCGCGACATCCAGAAGGGGATGTAGGCGCGCCCCAGCGCATCGGTCATGCCGATCATCAGCGACCCGACCAGCGCGCCGCGCACGGAGCCCACGCCTCCCACCACGATGACGACGAACGTGGTGATGAGGATGCGCTCGCCCATGCCGATCTCCACCGCCAACAGGGGCGCGGCCATGACGCCAGCAAAGCCGCAGAGCAGGGCGCCCAGCGTGAAGATCAGCGTGAAGAGGCGCTGAATGTTCACGCCCAGCGCGTCGACCATTTCGCCATCGTCTGCACCAGCGCGCACCAGCATGCCGACCCGTGTGCGCGAGATCAGCAGCCACAGGCCCACCGCCACCAGCGCGCCCGCGCCGATGAAGGCGAGCCGCATGATGGGATAGTTCAACCCGGGCAGGAGCGCGACGGACCCGGACAGGAAGGGCGGGATATCCATGAAGGGCGGACTGCGGCCGAACAGCACGGTGACCAGCTCATTGGTGAACAGGGTTAGCCCCAGCGTGGCCAGCACCTGATCCAGGTGGTCGCGCCGGTAAAGGTGGCGGATGACCAGCAGTTCGATCACCAGTCCGTACAGCGCCGCGCCGGCGAGCGCGGCCAGCAGGGCGGCCGCGAACGAGCCCGTGGAGGCCGCCGCGCTGGCCGCGCAGAACGCGCCCACCATGTAGAACGAGCCGTGCGTCAAGTTGATGACGTTCATGATGCCGAAAACCAGCGTCAAACCCGCCGACAACAGAAACAGCAAGGCGCTGTACTGCAGGCCGTTCAGGACCTGCTCCAGGAACATCAGCATTACGACTCCTTCTTGGGAGAGCCTGTTTGGCGAGGCCGCGCGGCGCCGGCGAGCCCGGCGCCGCGCACCTTGTGCCGCGTCATGGCATCTTGCAGTCCGCCGCGTGCACGTCAGTGTGGTCGCGCGCAAGCACCTTCAGGTTCTTGTAGACCAGCTTGCCGTCGGGGCCCGCTTCAATGTGCAGCAGATACCAGTCCTGAATCGGATGCTGGTTCGATCCGAACTTGAACTTGCCGCGCACGCTGGGAAAGTCGGCGCGCCGCAGGGCATTGCGGAAGTCGTCGGGTTTGCCGGTGATGTCGCCGTTCACGGCTTTCAAGGCGGAACCGATCAGATTGGCTGTGTCGTAGGCCTGGGCCGCGTAGGCGGTGGGCGGGCGGTTGTAGGCCTTGGTGAAGGCCTCGACGAAGTGCTTGCTCTGCGGGTTGTCCAGGTCAGCGCTCCACAGCGAACTCAGGTAAAAGCCCTTGCCCGCGGTGCCCGTTGCCGCCAGCATGCGGTCGTCCATCGAGTAGATGGGCGTGATCATCTTGATCTTGTCGGCCAGCCCCGAGTTGGCGAACTGCTTGGTCAGGTTGATGCCCGCACCGCCCGGATGAAACTGGAAGATGGCGTCGGGATTGAGCGAGCGGATGCGCGCCAGCTCCACCGAGAAGTCGGCCTGCTCGAGCTTGGTGTAGATCTCGTCGGCGATCTCGCCTTTGTACGTGCGCTTGAAGCCGGCAATGGCGTCGCGGCCCGCCTGGTAGTTCGGGGCCATGATGACCACGCGCTTGGCGCCCAGCTCGTTGGCGGCCATGCCGGCGGTGTCGGCGTAGGAGTCGTTCTGGAACGCCACCGAGAAATAATTGGGGTTGCAGGCCTTGCCCGCGAAGTTGGACGGGCCGGCGTTCAGGCTGACGTAGAAGGCGCCGGCGTTGAGCACGGTAGGCCCGACGGCGGCCATGACGTTCGAGAAATTGATGCCGGTGAACAGACGCACGCCGCCTTGCACCATCTTGTCGGCGATCTGCTTGGCGTTCGCGGGCTTGAGCGCGTCGTCCTCGACGCGCACGTTGACCGGCACGCCGCCCAGCTTGCCGCCGCCTTCCTTGACGGCCAGCATGAAGGCATCGCGCTCGTCTTCGCCGATGTAGCCGGCGGGCGTGGACAGGGTGCCGATGAATCCGATGTCCACGGGTTTCTGCTGGGCGCTGGCCGCGTACGAGGCCAATGACAGCATGACGGCGGCCGCGCCGCGGATGGTGCTTTTGTGCATGGTTGTCTCCTCTTGTACTGATGCTTGTATGCCGGATGCGCTTTGGCAATCGGCGTTTTACGTGTTGCGTCTGCTGAGACGTCTATTGCTGCGTCGATTACTGCGGCATGCCTCCCGCCAGGCAGTTTTCTACCCTCCACCCATATAGCCACTGCAGTGCGTCCTGGAACTGGGCCTGGCTGCGCCCCGTCCACAGCATGTTGCGCACGGTGCGTTCCACGCCGCGCGCGTGATAGAGCCTGCCCATTTCGCGTGTGGACCACACCACGCGCGCAGTGCGCGGGATGCGGACCGATTCGTACAACCGGAAGGCGGCGGGCAGGTCGTGCTCGCACTGCCTGATGGCCTCGCCCAGCGTCACGGCGTCTTCCAGCGCCATGCAGGCGCCCTGCGCCATGTATTGCGTCATGGGATGGGCGGCGTCGCCCAGGATCGTGACGCGGCCCTCGCCCCAACGTTCCACGGGTTCGCGATCGGCGGTCGCCCAGCGCTTCCATGAAGTTGGTCTGTCCAGCATCTGGTGCGGCGTGGGGTGGATGCCCTGGAAGTACGACAGCACCTCTTCCTTGCTGCCTTCCCGCACGCCCCATTCTTCCTGTTCGCGGCTATGGAAGGTGACGACCAGGTTGTATTGCTGCCCGCCGCGCAGCGGGTAGTGCACCAGGTGGCAATGCGGCCCGGCCCATAGCACCGGGGCGTTGATGCGCAGCTCACGAGGCATGTTCTCCTCGTCAACCACAGCGCGGTAGACGACGTGGCCCGTGACGCGCGCCGGATCGCCCACCATGCGCTCGCGGATCACGGACTTGACGCCGTCGGCGCCCACCACCGCATCGGCCCGGTACCGGTTGCCTTGCGTGTCCACGACTTCCACACCGTGATCGTCCTGCGCCATGCTGGCGATCTGCGTGGACGTGCGGAACTGGATCAGCGGGTCCCGCTGCACGGCCTCCAGGATCGACAGATGGATGTCTGCGCGATGGATCACCGCGTACGGGCCGCCAAACCGCGCGCGGAACGCCTCGCCGGTGTCGATGCGCACGACCTCCTTGGCGTCCACCGCATCCATCATGATGATGTGGTCGGTGAAGACTGCGCGCTCGCGCGCCGTACGGCCCACGCCCAGCGCATCCAGCGCCGCGAAGGCATTGGGGCCGAGCTGGATGCCGGCGCCGATCTCGCCGATGTGCGCCGCCTGCTCCAGCAATTGCACGGCGATTCCCTGCCGCGTCAACGCCAGCGCGGCCGCCAGCCCGCCGATGCCGCCGCCCACGACGATCACGGTTTGCGTCTTCGGCTTTGCAGCCTGGTTCTTAGTCATGTCGGAATCTCGCGGGATCAGTCGTGGCCGCCCAGGAAGGCGCCCTGTTGCTTCAATTGCGCCTGCAGCGCGGGGATGGAAACGTCGCCGGGCGCGATACCGTCGCGTAGCGCCATCGCGGATGCGGTCCCCGCGGCCTCGCCCATGACGAAGCAGCTACCGCTGACGCGCGCCGCGGACTGGCCCTCGTGCGTCATCGACGCGCAGCGGCCGGCCACCAGCACATTGCTGGCCACGCCCGCACCGCGCCGCGGCACCATCATGCGAAACGGCAGCTGGTTGTAGCCACGCGATTCGGGAATGGGCGGCCATACCCACTTCACGTCGCCTGCCATGTGCATCTCCAGCGGCCAGCCGTTCACGCCGATGCTGTCGGGAAAGTCCGCGCAGCCCAGCACATGCTCCTGCGTCAGCACGGCCTCGCCCAGGATGCGGCGCGTCTCGCGGATGCCCAGCTGCGGGGCGATGTCCAGCACATAAGCCTGTTCGAAGCCAGGCACCTTGGCGCGCAGGAACGCCAGGTAGTTCATGATCTGCCGGCGGCCTTCCAGCTCGCCTGCCGACAAGGAATCCGCGTCCGTCCCGTCGGCCGCGCTGCCGTCCGCGTTGGCCAGCTGCGTGACGTTGACGCGCCATTCGTAATCGTGCTTTTGCGGGCGAACGATGGCGCCTTTGCGCGGAAACGTGAATTCGCCGCTGGCCGCGGCCTCGTCCATCAGCGCGGGGATGGTCTTCCAGGCCTCTTGCGCGCGCGCGCCGTCGACGTTGCCCACCTTGAACATCAGCGTGGGGTAGAGCATGTGGCCGTGGGCGTCGCCCTTTTCAAACGGCAGGCCGCCCCACTGCGCCATATCGGCGTCGCCCGAGCAATCGATGAAGATCTTTGCCCGCACGGCACAGCGGCCGGACTTGGTTTCCAGGAACAGCGCGTCCACGCGGCCCTGCTCGTCGCGCGTCAGACCCGTGGCCAGCGCATGGAACAGCACCTGCGCGCCGCTGTCCTGCACCAGGCCGTCGGCCGCGCACTTGAAGGCCGAGATGTCGTAGGCCTGCGCGTGAATCTTGCCCAGGATCAGGTGCGGATCGTTCAGTCCGTCCATCGCGCGCATGCGGTCCAGCAGGTCATTGGTCATGCCGTGCACCACCTGCCGGATGTCGCCGTGTATGTTGGCGTGCAAGCCGCAGAAGTTGGACACGCCGGCGGCGGTGCCCATGCCGCCCAGGAAACCGTATCGCTCCACCAGCAGCACGCTCGCGCCATTGCGCGCGGCGCTGGCGGCCGCCAGCACGCCGGCTGGGCCGCCGCCCAGGACGACGACCTCGTACTCGCCATACAGCGGCACCTGACGGGCGGGTTCGGTGATGACCATCTGACTCTCCTTGCTTTCATTGCAGCCGGCGCGCGGCGTCCTTATTGGCCCTCTTTGGCCTTCTTACTGGCCCTTGATGCCCAGCTTCTTGATCAGGGGCTCCCAGCGTTTCAACTCGTCATCCATGTAGGCGCGGAATTGCGCGGGCGTATCGCCCACCGGATCCATGAACTGCGCCTGTAGCCGCTTCGCGACCTCGGGATCGCGAATCGCCTGGATCAGCGCGTCCGACAGCTTCTTCTGCACGTCCGCCGGTGCCTTGGACGACACCACGAAGCCGATCCACGCCGAGCCTTCGATCCCCTGCACACCCACTTCGGCCAGCGTCGGAATGTCGGGTAGCAGCGCGGACCGCTTGGACGACGTCACCGCCAGCGCCTTTAGCCGGCCATCCTTCACCATGGGCATCACCGCAATGGGCGGCAGCGCGGCAAACTGCGTGTCGCCCGACAGCAGCGACGTCAGCGCCGCCGGCGACGACGGGTAGGGAACATGCGTGGCGCGCGCACCGATCTGCTGCAGTAGCAGTTCGACCGCCAGATGCGACACCGTGCCCGCGCCCGGCGACGGGAAGTTGAACTTGTCCGGGTTCTTTTTCAGCGCGTCCAGCAGCTGTTCGACGTTGCCGATGCCGGCAGCGGCGGGCACCACCAGCACGTTGGGCTGATGCACCGCCAGCGTCAGCGGCGCCAGGTCCGTGGCGGGTGCATACGGCAGCTTGTCGAACAGCAGCGTGTTGTTCACCAGCGGCCCGGTGATCGAAACACCGAAGGTGTAGCCGTCGGGCTTGGCGTTGGCGATGGCGAACGTGCCGATGTTGCCGCTGGCGCCCGGTTTGTTTTCCACAACGATGGTCTGGCCCAGAATCGCGCCGGCCTTTTCGCTGACGATGCGGGCCACCTGATCAGGGCTGGAGCCCGGGCCGAATGGCACGACTGCCTTGAGCGGCTGCGCCGGCCAGACGTCGGCGGCGGTCGCGGTCGCCGTCGCGGCCAGCGGCGCCAGCACGGCGACGCTTAGTGCCGCCAGGCGGCGCGCAACCGCGCGGCCCGGCTGCAAGGTCGAAGCTTCAAGCATGCGTGTCTCCCACGTCCTTCATGGTGTCGAAGTAGGTCTGTTCATTGGCGATGAAGGCGGCAACCATCGCGCGATACGTGGCGTCCACAACCTGCTCCAGATTGGCAAAGCCCCGGTTGTGGCGCTCGGCCAGCGCCCGGGCTTTTTCAAATACCTGGGCCTGCCGCGCGGGCGCGCTGACCTGAAAGGCGTCGCGCTTGAACCGCGCGGCGTCTTTCACGTACATCGCGCGCTCGGCGATCAGCCGCACGATCTCGTCGTCCAGCCGGTCGATGTTGGCGCGCACGTCGGCCAGATTGGCGCAAAGCGGGCGATAGGCCGGATCGGTGTACTCGCGCAGCGGCGCGCCATGGGTGTCGGGTTCTTTGCTCACTGGGTGTAGTCCGGTTGCTGCGCGGGCGCAGCCTGCTGGAAGGCGGGTTGCGCATTGCAGTGTTCGACGATGCGCAGAATGCGCGGATAGGCGGACAGGTCGCAGCCCATGCGCTGCGCATTGGCCACCTGCGGCACCAGGCAGCAGTCCGCCAGCGTGGGCGCGTCGCCAAAGCAGTACGCGCCATGTCCGTGACGCGCCAGCAGCGCCTCCACCGCCGTCAGGCCCTCACGGATCCAGTGGTGATACCAGGCGTTCTTCTGCGCGTCAGTCGCGCCCAGCACGTCCTGCAGATAGCGCAGGATGCGCATGTTGTTGACCGGATGGATGTCGCACGAGATCGCATGGGACAGCTCCAGCACGCGGGCGCGCGCCAGCGTGCCGGCAGGGATCAGTGGCGGTTCCGGATGCGTGGCGTCCAGATAGTCGATGATGGCAAGCGATTGCGAAAGCGCCTCCTCGCCATCGACCAGCAACGGCACGCCGGCCGACGGGTTGCGCGCCACGTAGTCCGGCGCCCGCTGCTCCTGCTTGCGCAGGTTCACGGGCAGGTATTCGTAGGACAGGCCCTTGAGCGCAAGCGCGATGCGCACGCGGTAGGAGGTGGAGCTGTTGAAGAAGTTGTGAAGTTGCATGCAAGTCTCCCGGCCTTAAGCCATCTGCACGCTCAGCGTGCCCAGCCCGTCCACGCCGCCGACCATCCTGTCGCCGCGCACCACCGGCCCCACGCCTTCGGGCGTGCCGGTGTAAATCAGGTCGCCGGCTTCCAGACGGAAGTATTTGGAGAGGTACGCAATGGTCTCGGCGATGGACCAGATCAGCTTGCCGACGTCGCTTCGCTGCTTGTCGGCGCCGTTGACCTGCAGCCAGATGTTGGCCTTTTCAATGTCCTTGACCGATTGCGCGGGATGGAGCGGGCCGATGGGCGCGCTCTGGTCAAAAGCCTTGCCTAGTTCCCACGGCCGGCCCGCTTCGCGCATCGACATCTGCAGATCGCGGCGCGTCATGTCCAGGCCGACGGCATACCCCCACACGTGTTGCAGTGCCTCATCGACGGCGATGTTGGCGCCGCCCTTGCCGATGGCCGCGACCAGCTCGATCTCGTAATGCAGGTTCGACGTTTCCGGCGGGTAGGGCAGAGAGAGCGTGCTGCCTTCGGCGACCGGCACCACGGCGTCGGCCGGCTTGCAGAAGAAGAACGGCGGCTCGCGGTCAGGGTCAAAGCCCATCTCGCGCGCATGGGCGGCGTAGTTACGGCCGACGCAGTACACGCGTCGCACGGGAAAACTGTCCTGGCTGCCGGCGATGGGCACAGCTACGGGCGCGGCGGGAGCAAACACAAACGACATGGATCACCCTTTGAAGGCGGAGGGAAATTTGAAAGGCAACAGCGCGCGGCGGTCAGCCGACGCGCTCTTCGCGCCACAGGCCCAGCGCGTCCTGCACCGGGCGGTCCGAATAACTGAAGAGCGTGGCGTCTTCCAGCGCGGCAAGTTGCACCGGCATCCAGGACGGCGCCACGAACACATCGCGCGGGCCAAAATGAAATTCCTGGTCGCCAATGCGCGCGGTGCCCCGGCCCTCGACGACGCTGTAGACCGTCGAGTCGGTCGTGCGTGTGGTCTTGCCCTGAAAGCCCGCCGGCAGAAACTGCATGAACGTGGCCATCGTGGGCATGGGATAGCCGCCCGTGGCCGGGTTCAGGTAGCGCAGCTTCACGCCGTCCCACGGGTCGAGTTCACCGTGCCGGTAAAGCGCATCCAGCGCTTCGCGGCTGCGCTCGTAGGGATAGTTGAAGATCGGCGACGTGCCGCTGGAAACCTGATGCCGCACGGGCGCCATGTTGTGGCCAAAGCGCGCCATGCTGTCGCCTTCGGGGCGCGTGACGGGCTGCGTGGCGGACGGGTAGTTCTCTGCAAAGCCCGCGTCCAGAAAGCGCAGTAGCGGAATATCCAGGCCATCCAGCCAGACCACCGGTTCGCCGCCTTCGACGGTTTCCGCATTGCCGTGGTCATGCCAGGTCCATGACGGCGTGATGATGAAGTCGCCGGGGTGCATCGTCGTGCGCTCGCCGTTGACGGCGGTGTAGGCGCCGCGGCCTTCCACGATGAAGCGCAGGGCCGACTGCGTGTGGCGATGGCTCGGCGCGATCTCGCCGGGCAGGATGAGCTGCAGGCCCGCGTACAGGCTCTGCGTGATGCTGGCTTGGCCCGGCAGACCTGGGTTTTCCAGAATCAGCACCCGGCGCACGGCTTCTTCCGCCGTGATCAGCGACCCCGACGCCATGACGTCGTCGCGCACGTCGTCGTATTTCCAAAGGGCCGGCACGCAGCGCGGCGCGGGCTGGCGCGGCACCAGGTTGTGCAGCGACTCCCACAGGGGCGCCATGTGTTTCTTGGCGATGCGCGCGTAATAGAGGGCGCGGTCCGTGGCAGCGCTATCCGCGCCGGTGGGCTGACCGTCGTGCATGGTTGTCTCCTGTATGTCCGGCTAATGCTGGCTTCTACGGGCGGCCGCCGCGTGAGTTCGCGGCTGGTCCTGATATGGAGACGATTATGCGAGAAGGAGCTATGCGGTTTGAAATGAAATTATCTTATTATCCATACCAATAACCATATACATACGAGACAAACCTCCCACCAAGAGGGCCTGCATGGACTGGACCCACCGCCTGCGGCTGCGCAATCTCAAGATGCTGCTCAGCCTGGCCCAGACCCGCAACATCAGCCACTCGGCCGCCATGCTCAACACGACGCAGCCGGGCCTGTCGAAATGGCTGAAGGATCTGGAAGATGATATTGGACTACCGCTCTTCGAGCGCCACGCGCGCGGCCTGCGCCCCACGCCGCACGGCGACGTGCTGATCGCACATGCCCAGCGCGTGGAATCGCAACTGGATCGCGCCAGCGCCGACATGGCCGCGCTGCGCGAGGGCGGCGGCGGACGCGTGGTGATCGGGGCATCCGGCGCGTCGGCGTCCGACACCGTGCCGCTGGCGGTCATGAAGCTGCTTGAGCGCATGCCGCAGGCGCGGGTCAAGCTGGTGGAGGGCACGACGGATCGCCTGCTGGCGCAACTGGCGCAAGGGGATCTGGACATCGTCGTGGGGCGCTCGGCGCCCGAGCATCACGACCCGGCGATCCGCTTCGAGGCGCTTTATCTGGAGCCCATCCACCTCGTGGCGCGGCCCCGCCATCCGCTATTCGCGGTGGAGCAGCCAAGCTGGCAGGATCTGCTGTCCTATCGCTGGATTCTGTGGCCCAAAGGCACGCCCATCCGCAACGCCGTAGACGCCGCGCTCGCCGCGGCGGGACAGGCGCCGCCACCCGACCACGTGGAGTCGAACTCGGTGACGGTCAACCTGACCCTCATCAACAACAGCGACATGATCGGCGTCGCGTCACACCGCGCCGCGCTGCGGTTCTCGCAGATGCGCGCAATGCGCATCATCCCCGTCCGGCTGTCAGGGTTCGGCTCGGTGGCGATGTACTGGCGCGAGGATGCATTCCGGCCGGTGGCGGTCGAGGAGGCGATGGCGGCGCTACGAAACACCGTGGCCGAGCACGCGCCGGGAGTAACCCGGCTATGACACCCGCGCCCGCCTCCGGCCTGAATGCCCTGATCGAACAGTGCCAGAGGCTGGAGGCGGCGCTGACCGCAGGCAAGGACCCGGGGACGGCCGCGTCGATGCACCGGTTCGTGGCGGAAATGGAAGCGGAAGAAGGCCGCGCGCCGCCCGGAACCTGGTCGCCGCTGGTGCTATCCGTGCTGGTGATGGCGGGCGGATTGGGCGTCGGCATCGAGCTGCTGAGCCTGCTGCTGCGATTCGTGGGGCCAGCAATGGCGGCGTTTGCGCTGGTGGCGGTGTGCGCGGGAACCGCGCTCGCGCTGTCGATCGGGATGGTGCTGATGATGGCCGGGCGAGTGCAGGGCGTGGTGCTGCTGAAGCGGGTCTGTATCGGGTTGATTGTTGTGGGGAGCTTTGGCGGGATCGCCTGGACGCAGGGCGACGTCAGGGCCGTGGGACCCGTGGTCGCGGTGCTTGGCGGGCTGGGGGCCTGGCTGGTGATGAATTCTTCGGGGTTTTATGTGTTTGTGGGGTATCGGGTGGCGTTGCGGTGTTTGGCTCGGAGGGGATAACGATCACGCGTCGTCTGTGTAGCGCTTGAAAGGCGCCGCGCAACGCGCGGCATGTCCTAGCGCCCAAGCGCTTCCGGCGGTGGCGGCGCACCGCGCACGTTGAAGACTCGGCACACCGCGTACCAGCACAACGCGGAGAACAGGTTGTAGGGAAAGAGCACGAGCCACATGGGCAACAGCCAGTTCTTCTTGCCTTGCAGCTCGCCCGGTTCGCCCGTGCGCCAAGGCGCGTAGTGGCGCCAGGCTTCGGCTGGGGTCATGCAGATACGGTGAAGCGGGGCATACCACCAGTTGGGCTCGCCTGGAGGGGGCAACCTGTCGGGGCCTTCTTCCATGAACTGCCGGATGTACCCCCACACCTGCGCGACGTATCTTGGGTCTGGATCACTGCTGTTGTTACTGTCGACCCAGAGGACGATGCGGTCTTTTTCTTGATCGGCGGCAGGCTTGGGGCCGAAGGCGAGGGCGAAGTTGGTGGAAAATCCAGCGCCGCCAAATTCATTGCGCACGAATACGCCGCCCTCAGTTTGCGTCCAGTCAAACTGGATAAGGGTCTTGTTGCGCAGATAAATGACTTTCTTGAGCTTTCGGTTGAAGTAGAAATTAGTCAAGCGCTTGATCAAAAAAATTCGGTACCAAAGAAATGGGGCAAGGACAAAAGAACTGATGATCACTATAAAAGCCAAGTAGTAATCAAGTGGGTGCTCAAATGCGAATATTTCTGAGCCTGTCCAGATATACGTGTTGACGCAGAGGAGAACCATAGTCAGCGATGTGTACATCTTTGCCATGAAAACGGAATCGCCAATCCATGGGTTTCGCAACGTCAATACATTGCAATCAGCACTGACAAACTGATCATGAATTGCCGGGACGATGCCTGCTTTTCGTTCTCGAGAATAGGTCCAGGTAATTGCCATCGTTCAGCGCTCCAATACAAACTTCGCAGGGGCTTCGGCGTCCTCGTCGAGGCCTTCGTTAGGTTTAAAGATGACATCCAAAATTAAGTTCGAGTAGGTCCGCATGTCATTCTTGAAATGTGCGATCAGCCCTCTCTCGACGATATGAATTGTCGGTTCGCCAGCGATAGAGACTTTGTTTTGATCGGACAGCGATACGCTAAGCTCGTATTTCCAATCACTTTGTCCCAGGACGTAGTCAGGCAGCAAAATCGTAAATTCCGCTACGCTCGGTTCTTCAGGCACGGAGTTCGTTGTGATCTTTCCCCAGTTGGGCATTCTCCATGCGGTGTCGTCGTGCCAACGGCTGTCTACACCAGGTACTCCAAAGGCTCGAGCTTGTTCCTCATCTAATAAAGCCGGCGCAAAGAAAGCGGCATACCAACTCTTGATTTCCTCGCTCACGCTGGAATACGGGGGCAGCTTTTTGCGCTGGTCCAACGTGATGTTTTCTCGCTTCTCTCCGTCGTTTTCGAGCGTTCCGAATATGCTTCGCGCAGCCCATAGCTCAATTGGTCGATGGACACGAGCTTTCGCTTGGGAATGTAGCGCCAAGCCGCCAGCGAGAATTCCTGCCCCAATCAGTGCGATTGCTGCCGCTGCCCAACCCGCTAGCGGGATAACAGCGGTGGGGCCAGCAATAGCAAGGGCTCCTTCCATAATCGCGGCCGAGCCGACTACGACAGCAAGGCCGCCAGTTGCCGTCAGGGCTGCGGCGACCCAGTCGCCGTTTGCTCGCTGCCGATGTGCCTTGAATAAATCGGGGATCAATCCGAACGCTATTGCCGGATAGCCCGTCAGTCGGGTGAACAGATTGCTGCTAATCAAGCGGAGAAATCCATTGCCAAAGGCGAAGCCGGGCGCAGTCGCACTGACTCGCAACATAATGACCTTGTGAGAGGCCCGCGCGCTGACCAGTACCGCCGCTGCGGCGCCCGCCAACCCGAAAATTGCGGACGCGAAGCCAGCCGCGTATTCGAAAGACGGATCGCTCAGCATGTAGGCGTAGGCGGACTTAATGTTCACGATGTTGAACCAGAGCATTCCAACGTTTAGCGCTCCTCCGCCCGTCGTGTTGAGCAGCGATGCAACATTCGGCTTCACACGCCGCGTCAGAGTTTCCTGGATGGTCACCGTGCGTCTGCCGTGGACTCGAACCTTCTTTATCTCCTCGACGTTCGCCATGCCAGACTTGATGAGCCTGTCGAATTCTCTGCTAAAGGCATCCGTGCGCACAGCCTCGTTGGTGATACGGTAGCGACCGTTCAGCAAGCCCATGGCCTTGCTTGCGTTGGCCTCTTCAGCGGCGGCAAGTACCTGCTGCCGCAGGGTGCGGCTGGCATCCCAGCGGGTCTTTCCGCGCATGCGTTTAAGCACCACGGTGGTCACCGTTTGTGCTGTCAGGTCCGTGACGCCCGCTGTGGCGGGAAAGCGTCCCGCCAGATCCTCAATGATGTAATCCGCGGCGCCCAGCAAGGACCCTACCGCATCGGCTTTTTCCTTGAAGGGGTTGAATGGCGCCAACGCCGTGTAGATCGGGCTGTCATCCTTGTCGAGCCACGCATTCAACCGCATGAAACGAGGGTCGTCGTCCTCGGTGCCGGGCAACGATTGGCTCATGGGATGAATCAGCATGGACAGGGACACTTCCAGCCCTATCGCTGATATTCGGTTGTTGCGATCGTATGCGGTCAGAGCCACCGCCAGGCTGTTCGGATCGTTCTCATGTGCGTTTTCGGCAGTGGCAAGCCACTGATCATGATCTTCGCTGGCCTTGGCCACGATGGCGTGGAGATGTCCCAGTCGGCTCTCCACCTCATCGCGCTCGGCCAGGAACCGCTGGTACATGGCCTTGTCGAGACGCTTTCCTAAGCACAAAGTGCTCTCTTGTGTTGGCGTCGAAGCGTTCAAGTTCGTGAGGGCGCAGCATCAGCACATCCGTCTTACCGCCAACATATCCGGAGACCTCCCGGTCCACGCGGCGCCAGTCGTGAACTGGACCCCAACTGGCGCGCCAAAGCAAGGCGCTGATCGGGCCGAGCCACGCATCCCGCTGGTCGTTGTCCAACGCCTCCAGCCAGGCGGCAAGGTGATGCGGCTGGACGTTGAGGGTGGCTTCGCCCTCACAAGGCAGGTCAAGTTGCACCAGACCCCTGAGGTGTGCCGACAGAGCGCCGAGATCGGCCGCCGAACCGATGACAATCGCGCCGCCCGCGGGCGCCCAGTGTGTGAGCGCCTGATTCATCAGCCCAGGCTGGTTCGTTGCGTCAACCAGCAGCGGGCCACGGTCAAACTGTTCATCCAGTGACGTGCCTTGCCAGACCCAGGCATGCCAGGGCAGGGGATCGAACTCCTTCACCATATCCAATGCTCCCGGCGCATACGCCGGGCGATATTCGCCCTCTTGCGGGACAGGGCGGTAGGCCCAGTTTTGTAATGGCACCGTCATCAGCAACAGATACCGAAATGGCGTGCGGGCAAGTGCGTTCTGCGTGATGTCCTTGCCCAGGGATGTGACCCAACGCGGCGCTTTGGGCAGAGTCATCGCGCAAGCCCCCCGATGCAGCGGCAATCCTCCAACGGGCAGGTGCCGTCCGGACGGCGTCCGCATAGGCGATCGATGGGCTTGCCGATCGCGGGTTCACCCGGGATGGAAAACGGGTTGCTCGCGCCACCCCCCTTCTGACTCATCGGCCCCTTGATCAAAATAGCGACCCCATCAAGCGTGATTCCAGACCCATCGATACGTATCGTGCCGCCAGGCCCCTTGATGGTCAGGCTCTCCGCCGCCTGCACCTCATAAACCTTCGTGCGCTGCCGAATCGCTTGCCCCGCCTGCAGTTCCGAATGCCCCTCGACCGTATGCTCCTGATGTCCGCCGATATTCACCCAATGATTCGCCGCAGTCTTGTCGCGGCGGTTGTTGCCCACTTCTTCAGTGCGGTCCTTGGTGGTGTAGATGGTGTGGTTACGCCCCACTGTTAAAAAGTCATCTCGCCCGATGTCGTGCCGCCGGTCCTGGCCGATGTTCACCTGCTCATCGTTCCCAACGGTCTCCTTGCGGTCGTGGCCGATGGTGATGGTTTCATCGTTTTCAACCTGCTCGCTGCGGTCATGTCCCACAAACGTGGTTTCGTCGTTGTTGACGTGGATGTTCTGGTCTTTCTGCGCGTGGACGTAGATCTCCTCCTGGTCCTTCTCGTCCTCGAAGCGCAGTTCGTTGTATCCCTCGCCCTTGTGCGTCTTGCTCTTGATCGTCATCCGCGTCTTGTGGCGCGGCAGTTCGTAGGGCGGCAATTGCAGGCGGTTGTAGACGCGGCCGGTGATCACGGGCTGGTCGGGGTCGCCGTCGAAATGCGAGACGATGACCTCTTGTCCAATACGCGGGATGGCGATGTGGCCCCACGTCGCCCCGGCGATGTTCTGCGAGACGCGGATCCAGCAGGAGCTGAACTCATCCTGCTTGCCCAGGCGGTCCCACGGAAACTGGACCTTCACGCGGCCATATTCATCGGTATAGATTTCTTCATTGGGCGGGCCGACGACGACGGCGTTCTGCGGTCCATCGATGTGTGGCCGGGACAGCGGCTCGGCGCGCCATTCGGCGTCGTCCGGCACCAGCTCAGCCTCGTACTGGTAGTGGGTTCCCAGCGCGGCCTCCGTGCTTTCCTCGGCTTGGCTGGTGTGTTGTGTGCCGCGGTGGACGATGCGGACCGGGCGCCAGCCGCGGTTCATGTCTTCGCGGGGATGACCGGCCAGCGTGAATGAAATGCCCGGCTGCAAGCGCGGGTCATCGCCTTCGACCCGTGCGATGCGCGCATCCTGCCGGTGCCCGCGCAGGCGGTTCTCGGCGAAGGGCTTGCCGGCCTCGTCGAACTTGGCGCGTGCCGGATAGTCGTAGCGCTCGTAGCGGCGGCCTTGATGGTCAAGGTCCTGGCCGTCGCGGCTGTGCTGGTGGGTGTATCGCGGATTGTGGAACGTGTAGTCGCGCTGCGTCTGGCGCGCAGTGCGCACGTTTTCGATATAGGCGAATCGCCGCAATGCGGGCTGCGGTTGGTCGCCACCGGGGGTGGGGTTGTACTGCACCGGTTCATCACCGACGCGGCCATGGATGAACAGGCGGTCGCTGTGGACCAATTGATGGCCCTCGGCGGTATGGCGAAAGGAATAGAAGAAGCCTTCCTCGCGCATGATGCGCTCGACGAAGTGGTAATCGGTGTCACCGGCCTGCACGCAGTATTCACGCGCCTGATGCTCGGTAGTGCTGCGTTGCTCGTAATCCTGGGTAAGCCCATGCGCCTTGAGCACAGTCTCGGCGATCTGCGGAACAGTGACCGCCTGAAAGATGCGCCAATCCGAACTGAGCTTGAGACGCGCCAGACGCGGCTCGACGACGGCCGAGTAGCGCGTACGGCGAAACCCCGTGTCGCCTTGCACGAACGACGAGACGGCGCCGTGCACGTAGCGCACGGGCGCCGAGCCGTGCCAGATCGTGAGCAAGGCGGCCCGGTCCAGCACCGTGCCGAAGTCGATGGCGGCGTTGGCGCTGGCAAGGTCTACGTCAAGCAGGAAGGTCTCGGAAAGCCCTTCCTGCAGCGTGAACTCAACGACTTCGAAGGACTCGCCGCCAATGGAAAACGTAAAGCGCAGATCGGATTGCGTGGGCATGATGTCTTTATCTCAATTCGTAGCGAGTCGGGTCACTGCTTGAGAATGCTCTCTAGCGAATCCAGCACCATCTGTGTGGCAGCGCCAAGTTTCAGGGAGAAGTACATATACGCGCCGACAATAACGACCGCCGCCACCGCCCAAGGGGTCCACAGCGGCCATTGCCGGTGAAGCTTGCGGCGCAGCCGGGCTATGTTCGCGGGTGCGTCCACCAGCCGCTCTGGCGCGTCTCCTCGCAGTTGGCGCAATTGCTCGTGAAGCTTGGTGATGATGGCGTTGAGCATGTCCTTGTTGTTGTGCTGCTGGCCATACTTTCCCTGGTAACCCAGGCACAGGCACAGATACTTGAACTCAAGCGCATCACGGTATTTGGCTGCATCCATCTGCATTCGGGCCAACACCGTGAAGAACTTTTCGCCGCCCCAGGTTTCGTTGTGGTGGTAGCTGAGCAGTGACCGGCCCTTCCAGCGCGATCCCACACCCCACGGCGTGGCCATCACCGCCTCGTCGATGAACGCACACAAGGCGTAGCGAAATGACAACTGCGTCGCCCCGTCGTAGCCAAGCTGCCGCACCTCTTCGGATAAAGCGGTGATGTGGTCGCGGACGTTCTCGTAGAGCCGGCTGACATCTTCTTGCGGCAGGTCCATCATGCGGCGAAGGCGCATCACCAGGCCGAAGAGCGGCTGGGCGATGTCTACCAGCGGATTGATGCTATGACCGCGCAATTGAAACCGCAGGTCCTCGTCCGCGTTGATGCGGAAGACGCCGTCGTATAGGACACGTTCGGGGTCATGCACAACGGGTTCGCGCGGCGCGCGCATGAAATCGTCGGGCACGGCGGGCAGGGCGGAACGCTTGGAAGGATTGTCGATACGGTCGTTGCCGACCAACACGGTTTGGCTCATCTCATTGACTCCGAATGGCCCAGAACTGCAAGTCCAGCTCTGGGAAGTCGCCGGTGATGTGGAAGCCGAAGCCGGTTGACCCTTGTGGCATCAAGCGCTGCCAATGGGGATGCGACCGGTCGAGCTGGAAGTAGGTGAAACCGGCATGGAACGGCAGATGGCGGGGTGCGACGGGTAACGTCATCAACGGAACCCCCGGCAATTGCAGGCGGATCAGCTCCTGCAGCAGCTGATGCGACGCCACCTTGGCCTGACGCACGAACTGTTGCCGCATCTGTTCCAAGGGCATGCGCGCGCGGACCGCCAGGATGAAGTCGGCGCTCTGCAACAAGCTGGGGTCGTGGATCTGCGCGGTGTACACGCCGTGACCCTGCATGTCCAAGGGCAGCGACACGGCGCGTGGCTGCAACACGGTGCTGAGCACGCGGCGCAGCGTCTCCTTCAGCATGCGGAACGAGGTCTGCGGCGAGTCGTGCTGATAGGCGGGGTAGTCCTGCGGCAACCGGCCCTCGTCGGTGAAGGTGGTGAGTTCGCCGCACGCCTGACCGCAGGCCAGATACGCATCGACCGGACGCACATCCGCATCACGGGCCAGATGGCGGAACAGGTGTTGCCATCGGTTCAGCGCCTGCAACAGGTTGAAGTCGGTGATGTCCGCGACCCCGGATTGGCCAGGAGACCCGATCCGGTGAGCGATGCTTTTCGCGCGCTCGTGCATCAGCGCGGCGATTTCTTCCATGAAATGCGCCAGCGGACGGATGGCCTGCAAATACATGCCCGTGATGTGAAAGTCGCTGTCCAGAAGCAGGCTGCCGTCGGGGCGCCGATCAAGAATGCGGCTGAGCGCCAAGCCGGTGAAGGCGCTGCGGTCGTCGCGGTCCAGCGCCAGTTGCAGGTTGGGCACGGCCAAGGCGATGGGTGTGTGATTGCCTTGATGGCTATGGGTATCGCGGATGTCTTCGGTGCGATGGATGTAGCGCGTGTTCCCCAGCATATCGGGCCAACGCACCTCGGAAATTCCGTCCGAACGCAGCGGCAAGGTCAGGTAAACCGTCTGGTTGGCGGCGGTTGCGTCAAGAATCGACAGGGGTTCGGGTGGCGGCTGGTCGTGCGGAATGTTGAAGGCGGTGCCGTCGGGCATGATGCCGCGGGCGCGCACGATGGAGATCTTGCCGAACGACAGAAACTCCTGATTCAGCTCCAGTTCGGAAAATCCATAGCAGTACCGGCTGCCCATGCGCACATTGATGTAGTGCTCAAGGTATCGGTCGGTCTGCTGGAAATGCTGGGGTTTGACGAATTGCCCTTCGCCCCAAACGACGGGATTGCGGCTGGTCATGGCTATTTTCTCGCTTGGTTGCGGGCGCGTTGAGTGACCTTTTCTGGCCGGTAGTGTTCGTCGGTGATGGCAACGCGCGTGTCTTGCAAGGTCACCAGCAAAGCGTATTTGCGGCTTCTCGGTTCCACACGGAAGATGTCGTACCAGCGGTCGGCGTTGGGCGCGTTGAAGGCGGCCACGACGGCGACGTAATGGGTGTCTTCGTCCAGGTCGTGATAGTTGATGAACTTGAACTGACCGGGTGCGAGCATGTAGTCGTCGGCCGTGATGTACGTGCTTCCGAGCGCCTTCTTGGGAGCACTGCGGACCAGATCGGGATCGGCGTTTTCCAGCAGCGAATCGTCCTTGAGCTGAATCACGCGAAATGCAATCGGCGTGGCGTTGACATGATTCTGGGCGGCAAGCGCGGCGGCGGGGGCCAACGGAACGCCATCGCGATATTGGCCCAGCGCCACACCCTCGCCGTGGCTGCCCGCGGTATCGCCAGACGCATCGCCAGCCGCGGAGGCCGAGCCTTGCGCGGTTTCACCTTGGCGTAGTTGCCACGGCACCGGAAAGGGAGCCCGGCTCGTCGCCACGCTGGCCGCCCGCAGCCGGTCAAACGCGGGGCTAACGGCGATGGAACGAGGCTTGAAAACCTTGGTGAAGGCGGGTCTGACCGACGTGCTTGAGCCGTCTTCAGAGTCCTGTGCCGGCGAGGCCTCCTGATGCAGGTGCTCAAGCAACGCGTGCAAGCTGTGGACCAGGTCTTCGCGGGATTCGCCATGCACATTGACGGTGAACGCGCGTTCATCTGGCGCCGCGGGATCCGGATCCACGTCCGGCTCGGCAACGGGATTCGGATTCACGTCCTTGGCGGCGTACAGACTCAACGCCACCTGCGTGGGCTGATCCTCGGGCGGACCCACCTGAATGCCGGGATCCATCAGGACCTGACCCGTCTTGGTGAGCACGTTGCCCACGGTGCTGCAGCCGGACAGCAACGCCGCGCCGCACAGCAGTGCAACGGTTGGCCTCATGGCGCTTCCTTGCGCAGCGCCTGGTCGTAGGCCTGGTCAAAGACCTCCCAGAACAGCTTGTCGAAACCCTGTTGCCGGCTGGATTTCAGCTCGTCGTAGTAATGCCGGTACATCTGCCAGGCCCAGTCTCCGGGCAGTGCCTCGGGGTGCTGGCCGGACCGGTAGCGGGAAAAGCGGCGTTCGAGCTGATCGGGCGCGAATGCTTGCAAGAGGGCATTGAGTCCCGCGGCCACGGCCTCGATCATCGCCCGATGCTGTTCGCCAATCTGCTCAAGCGATTCTTCGACCGCGGCAGTGGGAGACAGGTGAACCATGCTGCGATCGCGGGAGAAGAGCGCGCGCACGGTTTCGGGATAGGACTGCGCAAGTCGCAGCGGGTTGTCTTCGATGGGCTGCAGGGTGCGTTTGGCCAACGCCATTCCTTGGCCTTCCGGCGCGCGGTTCAGTGCGGCGAGTCCGCGAATGAGCGCGGCCAGGGTGGTGCCAGCCTCGAACAGCAAAGTGTGAGCGGCGTGCGGGTCCAAAGCGCCCACCGGCGCGCCCAGACCCTCGACCAGGGGCGCCACCAGGCCCGCTGCATCGCCACGTTGATTGAACTGTTCCTGGATCCATTGCGCGGATGCGCCAGGGGCTGCAGAAGAGGGGGGGTGTCCCGACATGGGGGGATCTCCGAAGGCATGCAAAGGGGAGCCGGAAACGGCTTCGAATCGGGTGGTGGACAAATCGGCCTGTGCGGCCAACTGGGTTTGCCCGTAGTGCCGGGAATCCAGCACAGCCGCGTTGCCGGATAAGGCTGAATCCGCGCGGCCGGCCTCTTCGAGTGCGAGCAAGGGGTCAAGCCGGCCTTGCGATGAGGGCTCGGACAAGGCGTTGAACTCGTGCCAACCGCGCTCGGGCGACAGGTTTGGCGCAGGAACGCCATCGCGCTCATGGGGCAGGCCTTCGATAGGCTCGTTCGACGTACCCAGCAGTTCGGCCACATCATGTTCAGCCAGATGCCGGGCAGGGTCAGGCAGGGTGTATGCCTCGTCATCCAGGTTGACGGTCAGGCGGTAGGGGCCGACATGGAGGATGTCTCCCCCGCGAAGCTGGACGCTGACGAGCGAGCCCAGCGGGCCCATCTGGTCGTTCACGCGCGTCTGGCCGCTGCGGTCAATGACGAAGTAGCGGCCGTCTTCATGGCGGATTTCGCAGTGAATGGATTGCACGCCGCCGGACCGGTCATGCAGGATCCAGTCCGCCCCGTGGGCGCCGATCGTGCCGCCAGCGGTGTCAAACATGCAACGTGGCTGGCTGCCCTTTTGCAGGGCTTGGGGATTGTCGACGACCAGGGCGAGGCGAGGAGTGGAAGATGTCGGATTCATGTACGCAGGGAAACTCTGACGGGCGGCGGAAGGGTTGTGGCCGGCTGTTCAAGAAAGCTGGTCCACCCCAATTGAGTGCCGTCGGCGTGCCGAAGATTGAAGGGAGGGACTTCGTCCTGACGCAGGCCAAGTTCGAGGTCACAGGGCACCGGGTCGCGGAGCAGAAA
Source organism: Achromobacter sp. 1012554356 (assembly GCF_059760815.1). NCBI lineage: Bacteria > Pseudomonadati > Pseudomonadota > Betaproteobacteria > Burkholderiales > Alcaligenaceae > Achromobacter > Achromobacter sp. 1012554356. Next base: position 27,569 of record NZ_JCBANC010000053.1, read on the forward strand.
CACGACGAGCTGGCGCAGGCGCTCGAAGTTCTCGCCTTCCGGCAGGAACTCACGGAAGCGCGACTGGCTCAGGCCCGATATCACGATGACGAAGCTGCAGTGCCGCGTGCGGACGCTGTCGCCGATCTGGAAGCTTTCGCTAAGCTGGCCGTTGTTTCGGCCCAGCCGGATCCGATCGGATTCGTCGATAACCGCGTAGCGCAGCTCGAAGTCGCGAATCTGCACGTCCTTCAGGTCGAAGCAATGCGCGATCAGTCCGGCCAGCATGGTGGGCGAGCGGCTGCGCAGAACCACGGCGCCGGCAAAGCTCAGCAGGCGGCTCCAGGCGATGGGCGTGTCACCCCGGGTCGCGTCGTGCTTCAGGCCGATAAGCGCGAAGATCCGGCGCGAGAACTGGTCGTCCGCGCCACGCCGAAAGCGGATGTAATACCGATACTTGCGCCACGCTTGATGCAGCAGCGTCAACAGGCGGTGATTGAAGAAATCCAGAAACGCCGGGCGGATGCCGACGCCTTGGCCGGCCTCGTAGGCCAGGCGATCAAGGTAATAGCTGGGCAGGGGAGAATCCGTGCCGTGCATGCCGAAGAACGTTGCCTGCACGCGGTACTGATGCGGAACGTGATCGTCCAGGCGTTCGGCCAGCGCGACGTCAGACGCCGGAAAGCCCAGGCCGGCGTGGTTGCCGAGGAGAACGCGCTGGTGGTCTGCATCGAAGCTGTCGGGCGATTCCAGATCGTCCTCGTGCAGCGCGTGCAGGCGTTCCAGAAGGCAGAAGAAGTCATGCCTCTTGGCCTCGGCCAACAGGGTGTCGCTCAGATCAGGGGCTGCGTACCGCTGCGCATGGGCCATGCGTAGTGCTCCTGATTGGTGGTGTTGATCGCTTCCAGCACGTGGAACGAAGACAGGCTGGCGTACAACGACAGGAAGTGGCTGAGCACCGTTCCAAAGAGGTACAGATCGCCTTCGCAGGCGAAGCCTTCCTGGTCCAGCTTCAAGAGGGTGCGGGTGCCTCGAATCGGCAAGCCCTTGTACATCCGGTCAATGGGTTTGCTGACGACTTCCTGCAGGCCGTCCAGGCGCTTTTTTGTCGTCCTGGCGCGCTGAATGTCGTGATGCGCCGAGAAGTCGTAATTGCCGATGATCGCTTTCAGGGGTTCGGCCGACAGCAATGACAGGTAAGTCGGCGACAGGTTGGAGATCAGGCTCCAATGCAGATCGCCATCCAGAACCGGACGGTACGGCGGCGTGGGTGTGGTCAGGTTCTTGAAGCGAACAAACGCGGGGGTGTCCCGCAATCCCTCTCGGATATCTCCAACGCCCAACGCCAGCGGATAATCGCGGTTGGTGCAGGTCAGCGCGAGCGACACCGTCTCTTCCCGCCCGATGTAGTGGTGATCGTCCCCCCGCACGAATGCGATGCGGTGCTCGACGCCGGAATCGACCAGGGATGAGGACAATCGCGTGCGGTAATACAGCGTGGTCCGGCCACGTTCATGTTCGATCTGATGGCGCAGGGACTCGAAGGGCTCGTAGGTGCGTAGCCATTCCCCGGGTTGGGCGCTGTCGCCGTTCTTCCACCCATCGACTTTGTCGATGCTGAAGATCTCGTACGCATCGGCCCGCTGGCCGCCCGGCATGAGACGGTGTTCGGCGGCCTTACCGGTCAGGCGGATGGGCTCGGCATCGTGTTCGAACAGGTTGACCGCCGGCGTGCAGTACAGCGCGATATCTCCCTTGCGCACGCGCACGTCCGACGGCATGGGCCGGCTGAAGTGAAATTCGAGGCGCACGCCTGTCGTGGGCTGGTCCGGCCAGAGCCCGAGCAGATGCGTCAGGGAAAAGAAGTAGAAGCGCCGGGGAAAGAGAAAGTATTCCTGGAGGATGCGGTATCCATCCATGGCGTTCTTGGGATACGGCAGCAGTGCGGCGTCGGATTGGAACCCCGGAAAACCAATCTGGTTGACCGGTATGTGACGAACCACGCCTGAGGATTCCAGGCGGATCTCGCTCAGGTACTTCGCCAGCCACAGGTAGAGCGTCTGCGCCGTGTAGTCGCTGCCGCTCAGGTAGAACTCGAGTTTGTCGCAGCCAAAGGTGTTGGGCGGATTCTGGCTCAGGGTGGCCAGGTCGACGCGGACAATCGACTTCTCCAGCGAATGGCCGTCATTGACGTCCGCGATCTCCAACGGGAATATCGAGACGTCCTGGCAGGTACGGAATTGGCACTGCACGCCGTCCACGGGGCGCGACTGGATACTGGTGCCGCGTGGCACGGTCTGGCGGCCGGTGATGGAATGGTCGGTGGGCTCGAACTGCATGATGGTGGCGCTGGGCAACGGCCGCAGGTAGTTGGGCCACAGCATTTGCAGCAGTGAGTGGGTCAGCTCAGGAAAATCGTCCTCGATCTTGAGGCGCAGTTTTGCCGTCAGGAAGGCAAAGCCTTCCATCAGGCGCTCCACGTCGGGGTCCGTCGCCTCCTCACCCAGAAACGGCGCCAACTGCGGGTTGTTGCGTGCGAAGACGCGCCGCAAGCGGCGCAGGTAGTCCAGTTCCTCGCGGAATTTTCCCTTCAGTGGCATCCGGTCAGCCTCCCTTGGCTTCGTACTAGGTCACCCTGACCTGTCGGCCTTGATGGTGAAAGAGCAGGCTGATTTCCACCTGCTCTTCCAGGTTGTTCACCGGCACCCGGCAGACCAGCCGAAAGCCGAGATTCAACGATGCATCCGTCCCGGGCAGCGGTCTGACCTCGACAACGCGCGCGCGGGGCTCGTACTCGGCCACCGCGGCATGAATGTCCAGGCAGGCCTGTCGACGCAGGTCCACGGCGCCGATCGCCGCGTCGTTCAGATCGCGCAACCCCAAACCAGGGCTGCTCTGCGAGCTGCCCTGGCGGGAATTGAGGATCCATTCCAATTGGCGCTTGATGGCGCGGATACGCTCGGCCGCCATTTCCTGGCGGGTGCGATTGCGCCGTGGCGGAAGGTCTGGATCGAGGCGTTCGAACAGACTTCCGCGCCCTGGGGACCGGGGCATGGCTCAGCTCCCTCAGTCCTTGTCCAGGCGGCCGACCAGCGACAGTTCGAAGCTGGCGCCCATGTACTTGAAATGCGGGCGAACCGACAGCGCGACCTGATACCAGCCAGGATTGCCGGCGACGTCTTGCACGACGACCCGGGCGGCACGCAGCGGACGGCGGCTTCGGACGTCGCTGGTGGGGCTTTCCTGGTCGGCGACATACTGGCGCAGCCAGTTGTTGAGTTCGCGCTCCAGGTCCTGGCGTTCCTTCCAGCTACCGATCTGCTCGCGCTGCAGCACCTTGATGTAGTGCGCCAGGCGGTTGATGATGAACATGTACGGAAGCTGCGTGCCCAGCATGTAGTTGGTCTGCGCGGCCAGGCCTTCGGGCGTTTTCTGGAACACCTTGGGCTTTTGCACCGAGTTGGCCGAGAAGAACGCGGCGTTGTCGCTGTCTTTGCGCATGGTCAGCGGAATGAAGCCTTCGCTGGACAGTTCGAACTCCTTGCGGTCGGAGACCAGGACTTCCGTGGGGATCTTGGCTTGCAACTGTCCCAACGACTCGAACAGGTGCATCGGCAGATCTTCCACTGCGCCGCCGGACTGCGGGCCGATGATGTTCGGACACCAGCGGAACTTGGCGAAACTGTTGGTGACCCGGCTGCCCATCAGGAATGCCGTGTTGCCCCACAGGTAGTTGCGGTGGTCGCCATCGATGGCTTCTTCGTAGGCGAAGCTGCGCACGGGGTTTTCCAGCGGATCGTACGGCTGGCGCAGCAGGTAGCGCGGCATGGTCAGGCCCAGGTAGCGCGAGTCTTCGGATTCACGCAGGCTGCGCCACTTGGCAAAGCGCGGGCCTTCGAAAATGTCTTTGACTTCCTTCAGGTTGGGCAGCTCTTCGAAGGATTCCAGATTGAGCATTTCGGGTCCGGCCGCGCCAAGGAAGGGCGCGTGCGCCATGGCGCCGACGGACGCGAGGTAGCCCAGAAGCTTGATGTCGGGCGCGGAGGGACCGAAGTTGTAGTTGCCGATCATGCAGCCGATCGGCTGGCCGCCGAACTGGCCGTAGCCCGCCGTGTACACGTGCTTGTACAAGCCGCTGCGGGTAATGTCGGCAGCGCTTTCAAAGTCTTCCAGCAGCTCGTCCTTGGTGACCGGAACGAACACGACCTGGATATTTTCCCGGAAGTCGGTGCGCTGCACGAAGTCGAACAATGCGCGCCAGATGGATTCAAGCTGCTGAAATTCCGGCTGATGAAGGATGGCATCCATCTGCTTGCTGAGCTTGCGGTCGATCGCGGCGAGCATCTGGTCCACCAGTTGCTTGTTGATCGGCTGCTCGCGGGAGTCCGACTTGAGCATCTCGGACACGAATGCGGCGACACCGCGCTCGGCAACCGCATAGCCTTCCTGGCTGGGCTCGATGCGGGTCTGGGCCATGATCTGCGCCAGCAGTCCACCCGGAGGCGGGCTGCTGGCATGTTCTTGAATCTTGGCAGTTTGGGCTTTGGTCATCGGTGCGTCCTTGAAAACCTGAAGAGAGAGGTTGAGACGGGGCCGGGCGTCACGCCTGCGGCGCCGCCAGGAGTTGATCGAGTTCCTGGGCCAGCTTGCCGCGCGCGCTGTCGTCACCAAGCAGGGTCTGGATCTGCTTGCGGAACGCCGGGATGTTGCCCATGGGTCCCTTCAGCGCCACCAGCGCTTCGCGCAGTTCCAGCAGGCTCTTCAATTCGGGGACTTGGCGGGCGATGGCGTCAGGACCGAAGTCCTTGATGTTCTTGAATTGCAGGTTGACGCTGAGCGTGTCGCTTTCGCTGCCTTCTTCGAGCGTGGCCGGGACGTCGACTTTCAGGCTCAGGCCGGCTTCGGCCATGACTTCGTTGAAGGTGTCCTTATTGATCTGGACAGCAGGGCGATCTTCCAACGGGGTTTCGTCGGCATGCCCCTTGAAATCTCCGAGCACCATTACTTTCAGCGGGAGTTCGATTTCTTCCTGCTCGTCGCCTGTCGCGGGGATGTAGCGGATATTGATCCGCTCTTTCGGTGCAACTGAACCAACTTTCGATGCCATGGGTCACTCCTTATAGATATTCGAGCCATTTACGCGTCCGTCCCGCAAGGCATGACAGGCCGCCCCGATCAAAAACGGAATATCAGGTCTTCTGGCAAGGTTTCGAAAAATCAAACGACGCTAGCGCATGGTGAGATGAAGCAAAAAAAGCTGCCTATTCTGATGCGCGATTCAAAGCTTCGAACATATGAAAAGTTCGAAAATCTAATCGGATTGATCGGATTCATATTGAAAATATGAGCGGTCATAAGAAATGAAAGACAGATAACCGATATTCGAATTAGTCCGATTGATACTTGTCTGTGGCTATGGTTTCTTAATGCGCTTGTTTTCTGTAGCGCTTAAACAATAAATGGTGAGAAAACCCATGGCCACGAGGAAAATCCGGCATGATTTCCATTGATCTGTCCGCACTGCTAGACCGGTTGCACGCGGTGGCGCGGCACGCGCTGGAGGAAGCCGGCAGTCTCTGCATCCGCCAGCATGGGGCAGAGGTCACGGTTGCCCACTTGCTATACCAGTTCATGGATCAACCGAAATGCGACGTGCGCTGCATTTTGGCAAACACGGAATTGGATCCGGATGCATTGCGCGAGGCGCTTGCCAGCACGTTTCCTAAACTCGACGCAGGGCCAGGGTACGCATACCCCTCGTTCTCGCCATTGCTGCTTGAGTTGATGCAGGACGCCTGGTTACTGAGCTCGGTGGAATTGGCGCAAACCGAAATCCGAACTGGAGCGCTGCTGTTGGCCGCGTTGTCGAACCCGGCCCGCTACCTGCCCTTTCCCACAATCCGGTTATTCGAATCCATTAATCGCGAGACACTGCGCAAGCGTTTTCGCGAATTGCTGGCCGGTTCCTCGGAAGCCCCGGTTTTAGAGGATCCATCGCCAAACCAATCGGCGGCAGCAGCTTCCGACAGCGCATTGAGCAAATACGGACACGATTTCACAGCCCAGGCGCGCGCGGGCACCATCGACCCGGTTCTGTGCCGGGATGCCGAAATCGACTTGATGATCGACATTCTTTCGCGCCGCCGCAAAAACAACCCGATTGTGGTGGGTGAAGCAGGCGTGGGAAAAAGTGCTGTTGTCGAGGGTCTGGCACGGCGCATCGTCGAGCAACGCGTTCCCGAGCCGCTGCGCGATGTGACGTTGTGGGGGCTGGATCTAGGCGCCCTGCAAGCCGGCGCCTCTGTCAAAGGGGAATTCGAGAAGCGCCTGAAGGCGGTCATCGACGAGGTCAAGCACGCGGCCAAGCCGATCATCCTGTTTATCGACGAGGCGCACACCTTGATCGGGGCCGGCAACGCGGCAGGCGGTAGCGACGCGGCGAACCTCTTGAAGCCTGCTCTTGCGCGCGGCGAGCTACGCACGATCGCCGCCACGACCTGGTCCGAATACAAAAAGTATTTCGAAAAAGATCCCGCGCTGACACGGCGCTTTCAACTGGTGAAACTGGATGCGCCCAGCGTGGAGCAGGCCGTGCACATCCTGCGCGGCCTGCGCGGCGTTTATGAAGACGCTCATCAGGTCTACATCGCCGATGATGCCCTGAAGGCTGCTGCAGCGCTTTCGGCACGTTACCTGTCGGGCCGGCAATTGCCGGACAAGGCGATCGACGTTCTGGACACTGCCTGCGCCCGGGTTGCAACGGCGCTGGCCGAGTCACCGCGAAGCCTCGCGTCGCTGGAAAGCGAACTGCGGCAGGTTGATGCCGAGGCCGACCAGCTATGGCGGGATGCTCGTGCCGGACGACCGCCGGAAACCGCCAGGCTGGCCGCGCTGGACGTGACGCGGCAGCAGATTCGGGATTCCATCGAACAGTTGCAGGCCGCCTGGCAGCAGCAGAAGGCGCTGATAGACCAGATCAACTTGCTACGCGCGGGCGAGACCCAGGAAGACACGTCGTTGCGGCTGGAAGCGCTGGTCGCGCAATTGGCTGACCTTCAACGCAACGGCGCCCTGTTGCACGCGGACGTGGGCGCCCAGCAGATTGCGCAGGTGATTGCGGACTGGACCGGGATTCCCGCCGCCACCCTCAGCAGCGATCAGTTCCATCGGCTGGACAAGCTGCCCGAGACGCTAAGGCTCCGCGTCAAGGGACAGAACGCCGCGATCGACACGGTGCATCGCCGGTTGCTGACAGCCATGGCCGATCTGCGGCGGCCCGGCACTCCCATGGGCGCGTTCCTGCTGGTGGGGCCGAGTGGGGTGGGAAAAACAGAGACGGGCTTGGCCGTCGCAGACGCGCTTTTTGGCGGCGAGCAGTTTCTGACCACCATCAATATGTCGGAATACCAAGAGAAGCACACCGTATCGCGGTTGCTGGGCGCCCCGCCGGGATATGTCGGATACGGAGAAGGCGGTGTACTGACCGAGGCCATTCGTAAAAGGCCGTACTCCGTGGTGCTGCTGGACGAAGTCGAGAAAGCGCATCCCGAGGTGCTGAACATCTTCTATCAGGCCTTCGACAAAGGCGAGCTTGCCGACGGCGAAGGGCGCCGCATCGACTGCCAGAACGTGCTGTTCTTCCTGACATCCAATCTGGGCTTCGATCAAGACGGCGGTCCGCTTACCGACCTCGGCAGCGAGGCGCTGCGCGAACATCTTGCTAAATTTTTCAAGCCGGCGCTATTGGCGCGCATGCAGGTCGTGCCGTTCTGCTATCTCGACGAGGCCACGCTTGCCGAAATCGTCGAAAGCCGTCTGCAGCGCATCGAAAGGCAGTTTAGCGACCGCTACAACGCGCCATTGACGATCGAGGCGTCTGCGCGAGATGAATTGCGCGCACGTTGCCTGCGTCATCAGAACGGCGCGCGGTTGCTGGATGCCAGCATTGACGGCGACATGCTGCCGCCGTTGTCGCTGGCGGTGCTGAAGTGTCTGGCCAGCGGGCAGCGATTCCGGCGTTCCACTATCAGTTGGAACGGTGCTGCCTTCGACGCCGTGGTGGAGTAAGTGCAATGTCTTTGAGTGCCCAAGGCGCCGCAGCGCTCGCACGGACATTGGTCCAGGCCACCGGCATTGCGTCCCTGGCCGACCGGTTCCTCAAAGCCGTTTGTTCGGTGCCCGGGATACGTTACGGGGTCTGCTACTGGCGCGAGGCGGCGGGGGACAGCATCCGGCCGATCGCCAGTCATGGCGTCGCGCTGGACCTGCTTCCCGCCTGCCCCTTGCACGATCTCGACAACCCCATCGTTTATTGCTTGACCACCGGCCAGGCACGCCACGTGGCTCGCCTGGACAGCTTGTTCGGCGTCGCCGGGGGGTACGAGGAACTTCGCGAACGGCTGGCGGCGGCGGATGCGTGGCTGGTGACGCCGTTGTTTGATAAGCGCCAGAATGCCGTGGCGGTGCTGTTTCTGGCCGGGACTGAACCCGGGCTCAGAGCCTGGACGGCCGACCCCGCGTGGCAGGAGCTCTGCAGGCTGTACGACGCTGTCTTGAATGGCCTGCTTGAACGGTTCGGCTCAGAGGCGCTGACGCAGACGCGCCAGACGATGCTGGACGAGCAATCCGAGACGCGTGGACGCCGGCGTTTGCTGTCCACCGGTTTTGTCGGCACAGGACCGACCGCACGGCGGCTGCGCGAAGACATGCTGCGCTTCGCCGACTCTTCCCTGTCGTTGCTCGTGACCGGAGAGACGGGCTCGGGCAAGGACCATGCCGCCTGGCTTATCCATCAGGCGTCCGCGCGCAAGGGCAAGTTCGTGCCGGTCAACTGCGCGGCCATTCCCAAAGACCTGATCGAAGCAGAACTTTTCGGCGCGACCCGCGGCGCCTATACCGGGGCCGTGCAGGCGCGGGTAGGCCTGGTCGCGGAAGCCGACGGCGGCACGTTGTTCCTTGATGAAATCGGGGATATGCCGTTGGGCCTGCAGGGCGCGCTGCTGCGCCTGCTCAACGAAAAAAAATACAGGCCGGTGGGCGCTACGCGAGAGTTGCCGTCCGATTTCCGGCTGGTCTGCGCAACCCATCGGCCGTTGCTTGAGCTGGTGCGTGACGGCCAGTTCCGCGAAGACCTGTACTTCCGCATTTGCCAACTGACGCTGCACATTGCCCCCCTGCGCGAACGTCTTGAAGACGTTCCCGCCCTGGTGGCGCACATTCTGCTCGAGCACAACCGGTCATTTCCCGGCCGCGTCGCCGGCATCTCCGACAACGCCATTGCACAGCTCCAACGCCATCGGTTCCCCGGCAACGTCAGGGAACTGCGCAGTCTGGTGCTTGCGGCGGCAGAGCGAACGCCGCCGGGCAAGCGCATCCAGACCAACCGGCTGGTCGAGCTGGCAAGCGGCACGCATAAGGCCATGAACGATGAGACCGGCCAAGCCAGCCTGCAGCGCTTGTGGCGTACCGAAAGCCTGCCCGAAGCGCTGGCGGCGTTCGAGCGCTTGCTGTTGGAAGACCGCTTGCGCCAGGCCGGGGGGTCGCGCCGGGTGGCCGCGCAAAGTCTGGGCATCCCCAAACGCACCTTGGCGCGCAAGTGCCTCGATCTGAATCTGACTGGAGAGGAAGCAATATGAAGCCATTCTGGGCGCTCCTGCTCGTTGCCGCCGTGCTTGTGGCCGGCTACGCAGCCACGGATGCGGTAGCGGCGGGCCGTCGTTGCACGACCATCGTGTCGGCAATCGAGCGGCTGGCCTGTTTTGACGCCGAGGCGGGCACGCCGCCGACCGCCAACGCGGAATCTTCGGCATCTGCGGCCGATGCCGCGGCGGCCGGTGCCGCGGTGGCCGCCGCACCATTCGAGCTGGTTCGGGTGCCGGATATTGTCGGGCTCGTGCAACGCAATGAGTCCCGCCGCAAGGCAGATGACGCGGGCGTGCTGCTGCTGCGCGTCGGCGACGCGATACCGGGCCAGGACAAGGTCGTGATCTCCGCGCCGGCCCTGGCCGGTAGCGAGCCGCGGCCGCTGCTGGCGATCAGTTGCCTGCAAAACATTTCGCGCTTGCAGCTGATTACCGCCGAGCCGCTGGATGTCAGCCGCGTGAGCATCCGCGTGTTGCTGGACGGACGGCCGATTTCGGGCCGCCGGCCCTGGCAGGTCCTGGACGACGGCACGGTAACGGATGCAGGCCGTGGTCTGGTCGCCATCGAACAGCTTCGCCATCTGACTCGTGCATCCCAGCAGATTCAGCTTGAAAGCGACCACGCGTCGTTCGACGGACTGTCGTTCGACACGGCGGCGCTCCATGCGCTGATGGTGCAACAACGCGAGGCTTGTCATTGGTGAGCACGTTTTCCGCGCTGGATCTCGACGCCATCCTGTCACCCATATCGCCGCAACAGCCGGCCGGCGATTTCGACGACGAAGACAACGCCTACCAGGGCATCGAAAGCGAAATGATGAAGCTGGGCGGGCTGCAAGAGGCGACCATCGATTGGGGTTATGTCGATACGGCGTCGCGCCAGTATCTGCAGTCGCAGTGCAAGCACCTGCGCATTGCCGCGCAATTGGCAACGGCCCGCATGCGCTCAGGCGGCTGGCGCGGGTGGGCCGAGGCGGCAGGCGTGTTGGCTGGCATAACCAGCCAGTACTGGAGCACAAGCCACCCAAAACCGGGCGCGGCGGGGTTGATGGCCAAGCGGCGTCTGCTGTCTCAGCAACTGGAGCGCCTGGAAGAGGCGCTGGCCAAACTTGACGGCAAGGGGTACGCCGACGAATTCTACAAATCCGGCCAACATGCGTTGGACAAGCTACAGGCCTGCGCGAACGAAACCAGGTTAGACGTGCCGGCGCTGACCCGCCTGGAGGCGCAGCTACGGCTGAAGGCCGAGGCGGCACGCGCGCCCGAGCTCGCCGATGCGCAACTCGAGCTGGCGGCGCAGCCGTCCGGGATTACCGAGGCTTTCTTTACGCCCGTGGCCATGGCGCCCGGCAACGAACGTGAAACGCGCCGTTCGTTATTGACCGTGGCCGATCTCATCAACCAGCAAGACGCCTATGACCCGACGGGCTACCTGCTGCGCCGCTTTGCCTTGTGGGCGCATCTGAGCATTGCGCCGTCGACGCGCAAAGACACGATGCGCACCGAGCTGATGGCGGTTCCCGCCGAAACCGCCGAGGCGTATTGGGATGCGCTGAAAGCCAATGCGGTCGATCCCGCGCTGTTGCAGCGCGTCGAAAGAAGCATTACCTCGTCACCGTACTGGCTGCGTGGCAGCTTCCTGGCTGCCGGTATCGCGCGCCGGCTGGAAATGCAGAACGTCGCCGAGGCCATCCGCCAATCCACCGGGCGCTTTGTGGCAAAGCTGCCGGCGCTGGTGAAGTTGCAGTTTGCCGATGGCCGCGCGTTCGTCGATGGCGAAACGCAGTCGTGGATCAGCGGCGCGGATGCGGACACCGCGAAGCTGGGCGCCGGACACGAGTACCCCGCGTTGCGCGAAGAGCTGCGCGAGGCGCTGGAAGCCACGGGGGTGGAATCGATGCTCAAGCGGCTGGAAACCATCCAGAAGGCGTCGGCGGATCCGCGTCATGGCTGTCATGTCATCACGATCGCCGCCGAACTGCTTGGCGCGCGTGGCTTGGCGTGGCTGGCGGATGGCTTGTACGCCCGGGCGCATCACATCATGCAGGGCGCTCGCGCTGCGCAATGGGAGCCGAGTCTGTTCGACCTGCTTGAGCGGCAGGTGAACGCCGCAATCGAATACAAGAAACAGGAGCAACCCCATGTTTAAGATTTGGTCGAAAGTAAAACGCTATGGCCAGCCCCTACTGAAATGGGCAAAGCAGGGCATGCCAGTGGCGTTGCTGCTGATGCTGGCGCTCGCCTTGGCCGCCATCTGGTGGCTGGGGCCGATGTGGACATGGGAGGAACATCACCCGCTGGCAAGTATCACCGCGCGCGTGCTGGCCACGGTCGTGCTGATTGCGCTGCCCTTGCTGATCTGGGCCATCGGGCTGCGCAACCGCAATCTGACGCTGGAAGCCGAGCGCGCGAAATCGCAGAAACAGCAGGACGATCCCTGCCTGCGCTACGTGCAGGCGCAGGAGCGGGATCTGGACAAGAGCCTGGGCGTTCTCCACGCCAATCTGAAGGGCCGCAACGCGCTTTACCAGCTGCCTTGGTATCTGGTGCTGGGTCAGGAGAACGCGGGCAAGACCAGCTTCGTCAACCGGTCCAGCCAGACGTTCTCGCTGACGGGCGAAGTCAAGGCCGGCAGCCAGCGCCTGCAAGACGATCCCGACAGGATCTATCGCATTGACTGGTGGATTGGCGATGACGCGGTGCTTATCGACCCGCCGGGCGAACTGATCAGCCAGCCCCGGATGACGGCAGAACTTGAACAGTCTGCCGCTTCAGGAAACACGGAACCGCTGCAACCGGGAGACGCTGCGGGACCCGCGCTCTTGCCGCAGGAGCTCCATTCCCGCCTGTGGGATAGCTTTGTGGGATGGCTGGGGCGCAATCGCAGCCGCCGTCCGCTGAATGGCGTCGTGCTGATGGTCAGCCTGGTCACGTTGCTGAATCAGCAGCCCAGCGACCGCAAGGCGTTGGCCTCGTTGCTGCGCGCCAGGTTGGCCGAACTGAGCCGTCAGCTTGGGACGCGTCCGCCGCTGTACGTCGTCCTGAGCAAGTTCGACTTGCTTGAAGGCTTCGAACCGCTGTTCGCACGGCTACCCAAGTCTGCGCGCGAGGATATCTTTGGCTTCACCTTTACGCTGGACTCCGTGCAGCGTTATGACGCGTGGCGGGACGAACTGGGCGCGCGATACGACGAGTTCCTGACGCGCCTGAACGAGCAGGTGTTCGATGCGCTGGCCGATGTCCGCGAATTGAGCCAACGCGAAGCCCTGTATTCCCTGGTTCGGCAACTGACCGGCATGCGGCCGCTCTTGATGGAGTTTCTGACCGATGTACTGGGCAGCGATCGATACATTACGCCGGCGTTGCCGCGTGGCGTCTTTTTGTCGTCGGTCTATCAGCAGGGTGTGTTGACCAACGCCTTCGTGGCTTCTGCGTCGCAGAATTACGATATCCGCGAGCCCGTGCCGGCCACGCATCCCAGCGGCCGCGCGATGGTCTATTTTGCCCAGCAGCTATTTCAGCGCGTCATCTATCCCGAGTCAGGCCTGGCGGGCGACAACCCGCGCGTGCGGGCTGAAAAGCGGCGCGCGCTGGCCCTGCGCTTCGGTGTGGCGTCGTTGGGCAGCGCGGTCATTGTCGGCGGCTGGTATCACTACTACGCGGTAAACCGGGACAAGGCCATGAGTGTGCTGGAGCGCAGCCGCGCTTACAGCGCCCACGCCATCGACGGCAAGCTGGACACAACCGGCCGCAACCTGCTTCAGCCGCTGGATCAGATCAGCAGCGCGGTGGCGGTGTATGGCGATTATCGCGAGGCGTGGCCGCTTGTGGCGGACATGGGCCTGTATCAGGGATGGCAGATCGGTCCGAAGGTCGACCAGGCGTATCTGACGCTGCTGTCCCAGCGCTTTCTGCCTGCGCTGGCCAACGGGGTGATGGCGCATCTTGACGGCACCTCGGTGGACAGCGACGCACAGCTTGAGGCATTGCGCGTGTACCGCATGATCGAAGACCGTCCCAATCGCCGGCCGCCCGTGGTGGAGCGTTGGATGGGGCAGCAGTGGGCGCGGGCGTTCCCCGGCGAAGACCAGGTGCAGCACGCGTTGATGCGGCACCTGGACTATGCGATGAAGTACGCCGATACGCTGCTGCCTCAGTTTCAGCAGCGCGTGTCCGTCGTGCAGCGCGACCTCCGGCAGATCCCGTTGCCGCAGCGCGTTTACATGACGATGCGCCGGCAGGCGGGCGAGTACTTGAGGGCGCCGCTGGACCTGCGTAATGAGATCGGCCCGGCGTTTGATGTGGTCTATCAGCCTTCGGCTGCAGGTAAAGGGGAAGCAGAGCGACTTGCTTCCGATGGCCGGATCGACGCGCTGTTGACGGCCAAAGGGTTTCATAGCTATTTCGCGCCGCACAGCCAGGATCTGACCGAACTGGCGATGATCGATCAGTGGGCGCTGGGCGAGCGGCGCAATATCGATTATTCCGAGGCCGACAAGCGTGCGCTGGCCGAGCGAATCCAGGCCATCTACGGCCGTGATTACATCGACACCTGGCAGCGGAACCTGAATCAGCTCGAAGTTCGTGATTTTCATGACATCGCCGAGGCGGTCAATGTCCTGGGCACGGTGACCAGCCCGGCGGCGCCCTTGCGCCGGCTGGTGGAGACTGTGCGGGACAACAGTGAACTTGGCGCGGATCCCACGGCGGTCACGGGTGCGGTCGACGGGAAGGGCGCGGTGGTTGCGCGGGCCTCAGGCGTGGCGGATAAGGTGGCGGCCGGTCAGGACGAAACGGGCGCGGTGTTCGGAATTGCGCGGGCGTTTGCACCCATGGGCCAACTGCTGCAGGCGAAGGGCGATCGGGCGTCGTACCTGGATGAGACGTTGGTGGCGATCGGCAGCGTGCAGGACAAGGTGCGCACGGTGCACGACAGCCCGGACCGCGGCAAGACGGCGCTTGGCGTGGTGCTGGAGCGCTTTGGGCTGAAGGGCCCGGACCCGATCAGCAATCTGCAGCGCATTGCCGCCGGGTTGCCCGAACCGTTGAATCGTCAGGTGGGCAAGCTGGCGGACGAGTCGTCGCGGGTGATTCTGGTTGAGGCACTGCGTGAGCTCGAGCGTCGTTGGGACATCGACGTGTATCGCTTCTACCGCGAGCGGTTGGCAAACCGTTATCCGTTCAACCCGGCCAGCCGCGAGGAAGTGGCGCTGGACGATTTCACGGCGTTTTTCGGCCCGCAGGGACGTTTGCAGCAGTTCCGCGACAAGTATCTGAATCTGTTCATCGAGGACAACCTGGAGGCGTTGTATTCGGAGCGGTTGGGCGGCTATCTGGTGCGCGCGGATGTGTTGACGCAGCTTGAGGCGGCCGAGAAGATCCGGGACGCGTTTTTCAATAGCCGCGGCACGTTGGGTGTGCAGTTCCATGTTGAGCCGCTGGGGATGGCGCCGAGCAAACGCAGCAGCTCGCTTAGCGTGGAAGGGCAGTTGGTGACGTACAACCACGGTCCGGCGACGAGCACGGCGCTGATCTGGCCGAACACGCTGGCGTCGAGCAATGAAAGCCGCATGACGCTGGTGCATGCGGGGGGCAGTAGCAGCGGACTGGCCTATCGCGGCCCGTGGTCGCTGTACCGGTTGCTTAGCCAAGCCCGTCTGAATGGCGCGACCAGCACGAGCGTTGACATCAGCTTTGCCGCACCGGACGGTGGCATGCGTTACCGCATCAGTACGGAGAAGGCGAACAATCCGTTTACGCAGCCGTTGTTCAAGGGGTTTGCGCTGCCGCAGACGCTTCTGGAAGATGGCGTGCGGGGCAATGATGCGGGGGGAAGCGTGGCAACGCTGTAGCGCTGCTATGGCTGGATGGATCATTCAACCAGCCAACCGGCCTCGCCTTCGACCAGGGTGCCGCCATGGGAGGTTTTGTCGCCTTGGCGCGCAACGGGTTGTCCTTCGATGATGGTGCCGGGTGAGCCGGTCTGAATGATCGCGCCGCAACTGATGCGGTCGCCGATGCGGGCGATGGCGCGGCCGTTCACGATGGCTTCGCTTGCGCCAGTGACGACGGTCCCGTTGCCATGGATGGGGCAGCTATGGCGATGGCCTACTAGAACGATGGGTTTCATGTTT
Source organism: Achromobacter sp. 1012554356 (assembly GCF_059760815.1). NCBI lineage: Bacteria > Pseudomonadati > Pseudomonadota > Betaproteobacteria > Burkholderiales > Alcaligenaceae > Achromobacter > Achromobacter sp. 1012554356. The sequence continues at coordinate 43,323 of NZ_JCBANC010000053.1, forward strand.
GGCTTCCTGACGTGAGGGGCTCTTGAGGGGCCCCGTTTGGAACAAAGTCAGATCAGAACCGGCAAGGCCGGCGCGTGATGCGCCGGCCTTGTTGTTGGGAGACCTGGGATCAGGCTTCTTGCGGCTTGCGCCAGTCGTCGGAAGCTTCGGTGCCGGCGATGGCGTGGGTCCAGGTGATCTTGCGGTAGGCCATGGCAACCTTGACCAACTGGGTGTACTCGGCCTTGCTGGGATCCTGGGCGTGCGGCAGCACGGTGTTGATGTTGACGATGGTGGCGTCTTCGAGCTTGGTGGTGAAGAAGTGCTCTTGCTTGCCTTCGGTGGAGGTGCGATACCACTTCACTTCGACTTCAGGCAGCATTTCGCCGGAGGCGAGGGCCTGGTACATGAGGGGGGTGGCCTTGTTCAGGGGCGCGGTGAAGACGAAGGGCTTGTGGACGCGCTGACCCGAAGGCTGGCCGCTTTGCGGGTCGGTGGGCGTGGCGATCAGGTGTTCGATTTCCTGGACCAGGATCTGGTCTTCATGACCTTCCTGATAGACGTTGCCGACGGAGTCGGCAGTGAATGCGCCTTGCGTGATGTTGCCCTGGGTCTTGCCCTGGATGCTGATATAGGCGGGAGTCGGCATTTGCTGTTTCCTGGTTTGGTTTGCGAAGTGGCCTTATGGGCCGGTGCGCCATCTGGGATGACAAGTGCTTAATTGCAAAGTCCGTGCCAGGTTTTGTTTGAATGCCGGTTTCCTCTTTTTTATCAATGACTTGTTTGGCGGCTTTCGTGCTGTTCGCTGATTACGGATTGCTCGAAAAACGGGAAAGTGATTTTTTCTGCGGGGATTCGGGTCAGTTGTGGCTCGGGGTTTTTTAAGTCTTTAAAAACAAAGCGGAAAATGGCGGGTCGGAATTGGCTCGGGTGGGTCAGAGTTGGCCCGGTCTTTGTTTGGCTGACAACAGGAGCAGGGTGCGAGGGGGGGCGTGCGTTGGTGCGGGGTGGGTTCTTTAGACGCCCGGCGCGGCGGCGGCCTGGGTGCGCGGGGCTACGATT
>NZ_JCBANC010000054.1:0-44087 GCF_059760815.1 Achromobacter sp. 1012554356
CGGCAGCTTCAAAATCCCCTTGCGCGCCAGATATCGTCAAACCGGCGCCAAGGTCACACCGGGTTCCGCCAACTCGGCAGTCACCTTCACGATGAACTATCTGTAACCGCCAAACCGTAGCCGCCAGAAAAAAACGCCAGTCGGCGCTGGGCTGACTGGCGTTTTGCCGGAAGGCGGCGCCTTCCGGATGGGGATTGCGAATTAACGCTTGTCCATCGGGGGCACGTCGCGCGTGACCGAGCCGGTGAACAGCTGACGCGGACGGCCGATCTTGTAGTCGGGATCCGACAGCATTTCGTTCCACTGGGCGATCCAGCCCACCGTGCGGGCCAGCGCGAAGATGGCCGTGAACAGCGAGGTCGGGATGCCGATGGCGCGCTGGACGATACCCGAGTAGAAGTCCACGTTCGGGTACAGCTTGCGCTGGACGAAGTACGGATCCGACAGCGCGATGCGTTCCAGTTCCATGGCCAGCTTGAACAGCGGGTCGTTTTCCAGGCCCAGGGCCGAGAGCACTTCCTTGCAGGTTTCCTGCATCAGCTTGGCGCGCGGATCGTAGTTCTTGTAGACGCGGTGGCCAAAGCCCATCAGGCGCACGCCAGAGTTCTTGTCCTTGACCTTCTCCATGAACTCGCCGACCTTGGCGATGCCGCCGTTGGCTTGCAGTTCTTCGAGCATCTGCAGGCAAGCTTCGTTGGCGCCGCCGTGAGCCGGGCCCCACAGGCAAGCCACGCCAGCCGAGATGGCGGCGAACGGGTTGGTGCCCGACGAACCGCACAAGCGCACGGTCGAGGTGGAGGCGTTTTGCTCGTGATCGGCGTGCAGGATGAAGATGCGGTCCAGCGCGCGCTCGACGACTTCATTGACCTTGTAGTCTTCGCACGGCGTGGCGAACATCATGCGCAGGAAGTTGCCCGTGTAGGACAGGTCGTTCTGCGGGTAGATGAACGGCTGGCCTTGCGAGTACTTGTACGCCATCGCAACCAGCGTCGGCATCTTGGCGATCAGGCGGATGGCCGAGATGTGGCGATGCTGCGGGTTCGTGATGTCGGTGGAGTCGTGATAGAACGCGGACAGCGCGCCGACCAGGCCCGTCAGGACGGCCATCGGGTGGGCGTCGCGGCGGAAACCACGCAGGAAGAAATGCAGCTGCTCATTGACCATCGTGTGATGGGTGACTTGCGAGTCGAAATCGGCCTTTTGTTCCTGGTTCGGCAGTTCGCCGTTCAGGATCAGGTAGCAGATGTCCATGAAGTCGCAGTTCACGGCCAGCTGTTCGATCGGGAAGCCGCGGTACAGCAGTTCGCCCTTGTCGCCGTCGATGTACGTGATGCCCGATTCGCAGGCAGCCGTCGACATGAAGCCGGGGTCAAACGTGAACATGCCCGTCTGGCCATACAGCTTGCGGATGTCGATCACATCCGGACCGACCGTGCCCTTGTAGACAGGGAACTCAATGGGTGCGCTGCCATCCGAGAAGGACAGAGTGGCTTTTTTGTCAGACAGGTTCATGTTTATTCCTCTCAATTAATCAGAGCGCGCGCATCTGGCCAATAATGCCTCGAAGCCTGGGTGTATCCAGTTCGCCTTCGAGTTCCTTACGAGCCAGCAGCAGATCGAGAAGATCGTTGTCTCCCATCTCGAAAAGCTGGGTCAATGCGGCCACGTCATCATCGGTAAGTTCAGCCTCGTGGGCATCCAGATACCGGGTGATGATCAAGTCGTTTTCGAGCAGGCCGCGGCGCGCCCGCCAACGCAGTCGCGCCCGCTCCAGTTCAGTTAGCCTGCTCATTCGTACACCTCAAATACACAAAAACTAGACCGTGCGGCGGACCATCAGTTCCTTGATCTTGCCGATCGCCTTGGTCGGGTTCAGCCCCTTCGGACAGACGTCGACGCAGTTCATGATCGTGTGGCAACGGAACAGACGGTACGGATCTTCCAGGTTGTCCAGACGCTCGCCAGTGGCTTCGTCGCGGCTGTCGGCGATGAAGCGGTAGGCTTGCAGCAGGCCGGCCGGGCCGACGAACTTATCCGGATTCCACCAGAACGACGGGCAGGAAGTGGAACAGCACGCGCACAGGATGCACTCGTACAGACCATCCAGCTCTTCGCGCGCCTCGGGCGACTGCAGACGCTCTTTCTCGGGCGGCGGCGTGTCGTTGATGAGGTACGGGCGGATCGAGTGGTACTGATTGAAGAAGTGCGTCATGTCCACGATCAGATCGCGGATGACCGGCAGGCCCGGCAGCGGACGCAGCACGATCGGTTCCTTCAGTTCGCGAAGGTTCGTGGTGCAGGCCAGGCCGTTCTTGCCGTTGATGTTCATGGCGTCCGAACCGCACACGCCTTCACGGCACGAGCGGCGCAGGGCCAGGCTGTCATCGACGTCGTTCTTGATGCGCACCAGCGCATCAAGCAGCATCTTGTCGGTGGGCTGGAGTTCGACGTCCAGCTTCTGCATGTAGGGACGCTCGTCCTTGTCCGGATCGTAGCGGTAGATTTCGAACTTGACGATTCTCTTGTTGCTCATAGTGGGCTCAATCCGGACTTAGAAGGTACGCGCCTTGGGCGGGAAGGACTCGACCGTCAGCGGCTTCATCTGAACAGGCTTGTAATCCAGGCGGCTGCCTTCGGAGTACCACAGCGTGTGCTTCAGCCAGTTCTCGTCGTCGCGCGTCGGGTGGTCGTCCAGCGCATGCGCGCCGCGGCTTTCGGTACGGGCGGCGGCCGACTTGATCGTGGCGCGGGCCACTTCGGTCATGTTCGCCAGTTCCAGCGCCTCGACACGGGCGGTGTTGAACACCTTGGACTTGTCCTTGAAGTAGATGCTGTCGGCTTGCTTGGCCAGGTCTTCGATCTGGGTCACGCCTTCGTTCAGCAGCTCCAGCGTGCGGAACACGCCGCAGTGGCGCTGCATCGAGAAGCGGATGGCATTGCCGATGTCTTGCGTCTTTTCGCCGGACGTACGCGATTCCAGCTTGTTGATGCGGTCCAGCGAGAACTCGACGGCCTGCTGCGGCAGGTCCTGGTGCGCGCGCTGGCGCTCCGGATGCGAGTTCACGATGTGGTTGCCGGTGGCGCGGCCGAACACGATCAGGTCGAGCAGCGAGTTCGTGCCCAGGCGGTTCGCGCCGTGGACCGACACCGCGGCGCATTCACCGATGGCGTACAGGCCGTTGACGATCTTGTTCTCGCCGTTTTCGCGCGAGAGCACCTGGCCATGGTAGTTGGCCGGAATGCCGCCCATCTGGTAGTGGATGGTCGGAACGACGGGGATCGGTTCCTTGATCGGATCGACGTTGCCGAACTTGATGGCGATTTCGCGGATCGAGGGCAGACGCTTGTTGATGACGTCGGCGCCCAGGTGGTCGAGCTTGAGCACGACGTAGCTGCCGTCCGGACCGCAACCGCGGCCTTCCTTGATTTCCTGGTCCATCGAGCGCGACACGAAGTCACGCGGCGCCAGATCCTTCAGCGTGGGGGCATAACGCTCCATGAAGCGCTCGCCATCCTTGTTCAGCAGGATGCCGCCTTCGCCGCGCACGCCTTCCGTGATCAGCACGCCCGCGCCGGCCACGCCGGTCGGGTGGAACTGCCAGAATTCCATGTCTTGCAGCGGGATGCCGGCACGGGCAGCCATGCCCAGGCCGTCGCCGGTATTGATGAACGCGTTGGTGGAAGCGGCCCAGATGCGGCCCGCGCCGCCGGTGGCCAGCACCGTGGTCTTGGCTTCCAGAATGTAGATTTCGCCCGTTTCCATTTCGAGGGCGGTCACGCCCACGACGTCGCCGGCTTCGTTGCGCAGCAGGTCCAGCGCCATCCATTCGACGAAGAACTGGGTGCGCGCGGCAACGTTGCGCTGGTAGAGGGTGTGCAGCAGGGCGTGGCCGGTACGGTCGGCAGCGGCACAGGCGCGCTGGACCGGCTTTTCGCCGAAGTTGGCGGTGTGGCCGCCGAACGGACGCTGATAGATCGTGCCGTCGGGGTTGCGGTCGAACGGCATGCCGAAGTGCTCGAGCTCGTACACGGCGTTCGGCGCTTCACGGCACATGAATTCGATGGCGTCCTGGTCGCCCAGCCAGTCCGAACCCTTGACGGTGTCGTACATGTGCCAGTACCAGTTGTCTTCGCTCATGTTGCCCAGCGAGGCGCTCACGCCGCCTTGCGCGGCAACGGTGTGCGAACGCGTGGGGAACACTTTGGAGAGCACCGCAACGGACAGGCCCGCTTGGGACAGTTGCAGCGAACAACGCATGCCGGCTCCGCCGGCGCCAACGACCACCACATCAAACTGGCGGCGCGGCAAGGATTTCATGACAGAGACCACGGCTTAAATGCTCCAGAGGATTTGCGCGAAGTAAACGACCGAACCGACCAGCCAGAGGATCGTCAGCACTTGCAGCAGCAGGCGCACGCCCACCGACTTGACGTAGTCCATCCAGATGTCGCGCACGCCGATCCAGGCATGCCAGGCCAGCGCAATGAATGCAAGGGTGGCCAGGATCTGGCCAACCGGAAGAACGCCCACGTAGAAATTGAACAGCGCGGTCCAGTGTTCGTACGTGAAGGCCGGCATCATCAGGATGCCGATGAGCAGCACCAGCGTGTACACGGCCATGATGACGGCGGTGATGCGCTGGATGATGAAATCCATGACGCCATAGTGGGCGCCGACGACCAGGCGCTTGGGTCCGTAGTTTTTAGCGGCGGCCATTTACAGCACTCCGAACAGTTTGAGAGCGAACACCAGGGTCAGCGCGAGGCTGACGCCGAACACCACGCCCGCGCTCTTCTTGGACGACTGCTTGTCGATACCGATGTGCAGATCCAGCAGCAGGTATCGGATGCCTGCACAGAAGTGGTGCAGGTAGCCCCACACGAGAACGAGGAAAACAAGCTTGACGATCGGATTGCCGGCGTACGCGGCCACGGCGGCGAACGTCTGCGGTGCGGCCACGCTGGCCGCGAACAACGGCAGGATGACCAAGGGAAGACAGAGGAACAACAACGCGCCGCTGACGCGGTGCAGAATGGACAGCTTGCCGGCCAGGGGCAGGCGGTAACTGGCAAGTTGCGCAATACCAATATTGCGAAACTGCGGACGTGGCTTGGCAGCGGTGTCGGACATGACGGCCTCGGTGTTTCGGAACTAGGGAATCGTTACGGCTAAATTGCCGCGGCCCTTGCGGGCAAACGCGGTATTTTCGCCCAGAGACGGGTTGGTATCAAATCGTAGGTAAAAAGCTCATCAATTCAGACTATTGCGGTAGTGGTATCGATCGGTCAAGTACAACCCCCGGCGAATTTCCATGGGGCGGTCACCGTACGTGTAGGACACTCGGTCTACCTGCAACAACGGCGTTCCGGCGGCAACATTAAGCAGCGTACAGACTTCGGCCGGCGCGGCGACCGCGCGCAGCTTCTCGTCCGCGCGCACCATGCTGACGCCGAATTCGGATTCAAACAGGCCATAGAGCGGCGCCTTGTTGGCGGTCAGCAGCTCAAGGGTGAGACCTCGGAAAATGGAGCCAGGGAGCCAGATGTCGTCCAGCACGGTCGGTGTCTGCCCCATGGACAGCAGGCGGCGGATCATGACGACGGTCTCGCCGGCGCGCAGGTCGAGCGCGCGGGCGATCTCGGCGGGCGCGCGGGTGCGGCGGCATTCCAGGATGCGGCTCTCCGCGCGGCCGGCCTCGCCCTCTTCGTCGGGGGCCAGGCGCAGAAAGCGGTAGCGCACGCGGGCTTCGTGGTGGGTGGCGACAAAAGTGCCCTTGCCTTGGCGGCGCAGCAGCATGTGCTCGGCCGCCAGCTCATCGACCGCCTTGCGCACCGTGCCCTGGCTCACCTGAAAACGGGCGGCCAGATCGATTTCGCTGGGGATGAGCTCGCCGGGCTTCCATTCGCCGCGCTCGAGGCTTTGGACAAGCAGATCCTTGATCTGGCGGTATAGCGGACTGAAAGCGGCTCCCTCGCCCGTTGGACGGGCGGCGCGATTGCGTAAGGAGGTTTCGGGCCGAGGCTCTGCCATGGATCTTCTTGAAAGTGTCATGTTTATCCGGATGAATGAGAAGGCAGCGCCAAGGGATGCGAACTCATCCGTATGCGCTGCTGCCGCCGGCCTTATGGCTTGATACAGGCGCGCGGCCCAGCAGGCCGCGGCGCATTCGAATAAACGCTCTATTGTGGCATATCGGGAGGCGAGCTGTCCAACGTCTTATGTCTTATATAAGATAGAAGATCAATTGACGCTTACGTTAATTCGATCTAGGATTCAAAGCTGTCCGCGCGACGCGCAGCGCCCTTTGCGGCCGCTTGTTACCGCGCCCAACGATTACACTGATTGGTGAGATTTTTTCTCGCCAAACCATTACGGAGAACGTCCATGTCCAAGCCTGCCTTGCGTGTCGCCGTCACCGGCGCCGCCGGCCAAATCGGTTACGCACTGCTATTCCGCATCGCCTCGGGCGAAATGCTGGGTAAAGATCAACCCGTCATCCTGCAACTGCTGGAAATCCCCGACGAGAAAGCGCAAAAGGCCCTGAAGGGCGTCATCATGGAACTGGATGACTGCGCCTTCCCGCTGCTGCAGGAAGTCACCGCGCACAGCGACCCGCGCACCGCCTTCAAGGACGCCGACGTGGCCCTGCTGGTTGGCGCCCGTCCCCGCGGCCCGGGCATGGAACGCAAGGACCTGCTGTCCGTCAACGCGCAGATCTTCACGGCTCAGGGCAAGGCCCTGAACGACGTCGCCAGCCGCAACGTCAAGGTCCTGGTCGTCGGCAACCCCGCCAACACCAACGCCTACATCGCCATGAAGTCGGCGCCGGACCTGCCCGCCAAGAACTTCACCGCCATGCTGCGCCTGGACCACAACCGCGCCCTGTCGCAACTGGCCGCCAAATCGGGCAAGGCCGTCGCCGACATCGAAAAGCTGGTCGTGTGGGGCAACCACTCGCCCACGATGTACCCCGACTTCCGCTTCGCCACCGTCGGCGGCGAATCGCTGTCCAAGCTGATCAACGACGACGCCTGGAACCGCGACACGTTCATCCCCACCGTGGGCAAGCGCGGCGCCGCCATCATCGAAGCCCGTGGTCTGTCCTCGGCCGCTTCGGCCGCCAACGCCGCCATCGACCACGTCCGTGACTGGGTTCTGGGCAGCAACGGCAAGTGGGTCACGATGGGCATCCCGTCGGACGGCTCCTACGGCATCCCCGAAGGCATCATCTACGGCGTGCCGGTCACGACCGAAAACGGCGAATACAAGCGCATCGAGGGCCTGGAAATCGACGCCTTCTCGCGTGAGCGCCTGGACTTCACGCTGAAAGAGCTCCTCGAAGAGCGCGACGGCGTCAAGGACCTGCTGAAGTAAGCAGCGCGCAGTAAAGGATTGGGCCCGTTCATGCGGGCCCAATCCTTAAGCGGGCCCGCAATGCGCGCGGCCCGGGACGTACGCAGTACCGGGAAATACACCTGTCTCTTTGCCCAGCCGCAAAAGCGTATGCCGCGGGGATTGTCGCGCAGGGGACAGATTTATTTTTCGGACCCGCGATATGGTCGTGGGCTACCAAGAACAGGAGACAACCATGTCCAGACCCGAATCGCCCGGCGCCCTCTTTCGCCGCGCGCTCGCCGAAGAGCATCCGCTGCAGATCATCGGCGCCATCAACGCGAACCACGCCCTCCTGGCCAAGCGCGCCGGCTACCGCGCGATCTACCTATCCGGCGGCGGCGTCGCGGCCGGCTCGCTGGGCCTGCCGGACCTGGGCATCAACACGATGGACGACGTCCTGACCGACGTGCGCCGCATCACCGACGTGTGCGACGTGCCGCTGGTGGTGGACATCGACACCGGCTTCGGACCGTCGGCATTCAACATCGCCCGCACCGTCAAGAGCCTGATCAAGTTCGGCGCCGCTGCCTGCCACATTGAGGACCAGGTCGGCGCCAAGCGCTGCGGCCATCGGCCCGGCAAGGAAATCGTCACCACCGAGGAAATGGCCGACCGCGTGAAGGCCGCCGCCGACGCGCGCACCGACAGCGACTTCTACCTGATCGCCCGCACCGACGCGATCGCCTCGCACGGCGTGGACGCCGCCATCGAGCGCGCGCTGGCCTGCGTCGAAGCCGGGGCCGACGCCATCTTCGCCGAAGCCGCCTACGACCTGCCCACTTACGACCGCTTCGTAAAGGCCGTCAAGGTGCCGGTGCTGGCCAACATCACCGAGTTCGGCAAGACGCCGCTCTTCTCGGTCGAAGAACTGAAGAGCGTCGGCGTGGGGATGGTGCTCTATCCGCTGTCGGCCTTCCGCGCCATGAACAAGGCCGCCGAGGCCGTCTACACCGCGATTCGCCGCGACGGCCACCAGAAGAACGTCGTCGATCTGATGCAGACGCGCGAAGAACTGTACGACCGCATCGGCTATCACGAATTCGAATCCAGGCTGGACGCGCTCTTCCAGAAGGGCAAGGCGTAGTCCGGCCCCCTCAGGCGCGCGCCGCGGCAGACCCGCGGCGCCGTCCGCCACCCATTGCATCTTCCATCGCGTAAGGAAAGGAGTAGAGACATGAGCACGGCTCCCAAGAAGCAAGAAGCCAAATCGGACGCCAAGCCGGAAGAAAAAGCCGGTTTCAAGCCCAAGAAGTCGGTTGCGCTGTCCGGCGTGGTCGCGGGCAATACCGCACTGTGCACCGTCGGCCGCAGCGGCAACGACCTGCACTATCGCGGCTATGACATCCTGGACATCGCCCATACCAGCGAGTTCGAGGAAATCGCCCACTTGCTCGTCCATGGCAAGCTGCCCAACAAGGCTGAGCTGAAGGCCTACAAGGAAAAGCTGCGCAGCCTGCGCGGCCTGCCCGCGCAGTTGCAGGTCGCCCTGGAAGCCCTGCCCGCCGCCAGCCACCCGATGGACGTGATGCGCACGGCCGTGTCGGTGCTGGGCTGCGTGCTGCCCGAAAAAGACGACCACAACACCCCGGGCGCGCGCGATATCGCCGACCGCCTGATGGCCAACCTGGGTTCGGCCCTGCTCTACTGGTACCACTTCAGCCACAACGGCCGCGTCATCGACGTGCAGACGGACGACGACAGCATCGGCGGCCACTTCCTGCACCTGCTGCATGGCGAGAAGCCCAGCGACGAATGGGTCAAGGCGATGCACATCTCGCTGAACCTGTACGCCGAGCACGAATTCAACGCCTCGACGTTCACGGCCCGCGTCATCGCCGGCACGGGTTCGGATGTGTTCTCGGCCATCTCGGGCGCCATCGGCGCCTTGCGCGGCCCCAAGCACGGCGGCGCCAACGAAGTCGCATTCGAAGTGCAGAAGCGCTACGAAACCCCGGAAGAAGCCGAGGCCGACATCCGCCGCCGCGTGGAAGCCAAGGAAGTCATCATCGGTTTTGGCCATCCGGTCTACACGGTCTCCGACCCGCGCAACAAGGTCATCAAGGACGTCGCCAAGAAGCTGTCCAAGAAGGCCGGCACGACCAAGATGTTCGACATCGCCGAACGCCTGGAAACCGTCATGTGGGACGTCAAGAAGATGTTCCCCAACCTGGACTGGTTCTCGGCCGTCAGCTATCACATGATGGGCGTGCCCACTGCCATGTTCACCCCGCTGTTCGTCATCGCGCGCACCGCGGGCTGGTCGGCCCACATCATCGAACAGCGCATTGACAACAAGATCATCCGCCCCACCGCCAATTACGTGGGCCCGGAAGACCAGAAGTTCGTGCCCATCGACAAGCGCAAGTAAAGACAAGCGCAGGTTAAACGCGATCGAGGGCGCGGCATGGCCACCTGTATTCACTTTTCCGAAGAGGTACTGCTATGTCTGCCCCGATCTCGAACGTACGTCCCGAGCCCGACCAGGTCCTGGCCGATATCGCGGACTACGTGCTCAACTATGAAGTCCGCAGCGATCTGGCATACGAGACCGCACGCAACTGCCTGATCGACACGCTGGGCTGCGGCCTGGAAGCGCTGGAATATCCGGCTTGCCGCAAACTGCTGGGTCCGGTCGTGCCGGGCACCGTGGTGCCCCAAGGCGCCAAGGTGCCCGGCACGCAATTCCAGCTTGACCCGGTCCAGGCCGCGTTCAACATCGGCGCCATGATCCGCTGGCTGGACTTCAACGACACCTGGCTAGCGGCCGAATGGGGCCACCCGTCCGACAACCTGGGCGGCATCCTTGCCACGGCCGACTGGCTGTCGCGCACGGCAGTCGCATCGGGCAAGCCGCCGCTATCCATGCGCGACGTGCTGACCGGCATGATCAAGGCGCACGAAATCCAGGGCTGCATCGCGCTGGAAAACTCCTTCAACAAGGTGGGCTTGGACCACGTGGTGCTGGTCAAGGTGGCGTCCACGGCCGTGGTCGCGCAGATGCTGGGCCTGACCCGCGACGAAGTCATCAACGCGGTGTCGCTCGCCTGGGTCGACGGCCAGAGCCTGCGCACCTATCGCCACGCCCCCAACACCGGCAGCCGCAAGAGCTGGGCCGCCGGCGACGCGACCAGCCGCGCGGTGCGCCTGGCGCTGATCGCACGCACCGGCGAAATGGGTTATCCGTCGGTGCTGAGCGCCAAGACCTGGGGCTTTTACGACGTGCTTTTCAAGGGCCAGCCGTTCAAGTTCCAGCGACCGTACGGCAGCTACGTGATGGAAAACGTGCTGTTCAAGATCTCGTTTCCGGCCGAATTCCATGCGCAGACCGCCGTGGAATGCGCCATGCAGATCCATGATCTGCTCAAGTCGCAGGGCAAAAGCGCGGACGACATCAAACAGATCCGGATCCGCACGCACGAAGCGTGCATCCGCATCATCGACAAGAAGGGACCGCTGAACAATCCCGCCGACCGCGACCACTGCATCCAATACATGGTGGCCGTGCCGGTGCTGTTCGGACGCCTGACCGCGGGCGACTACGAAGACGAGATCGCGCAGGATCCGCGCATTGACGCGCTGCGCGCCAAGATCGTCTGCGTCGAGGATCCCGCGTTCACCAGCGACTATCACAACCCCGCCAAGCGCTCGATCGCCAACGCGCTGACCGTGCAATTCAACGACGGCACGGCGCTGGATGAAATCGTCTGCGAATACCCCATCGGCCACAAGCGCCGCCGCGCCGACGGCATTCCGCTGCTAGAGATCAAGTTCCGCACCAACCTGGCGCGCGTGTTTCCGCCGCGTCAGCAGCAGCGCATTTTGGCGGCGTCGCTGGATCAGGAGACGCTGGAAGCGATGCCGGTCCACGAATACATGGATCTGTATGTGATCTGAGGAGTGTCTCATCAGGTGTCTGACACCCAAGGCACATCGGTCCGGTCTGACGTCCGTCTCCCACGGGTGTCAGACACCTGGTGGCACACCTCGCCGCCCAGTGGTGTCTGACACCCCCCGTGGCACCGCGCGTCGCCCAAGGCTGTCAGATACCGGCGCGCATACAATGCGGCTTTCCTCCATCGGATCGCGCCATGGCCATGCTCTGGGTCAAGACCTTTCATATCGTCTTCATCGCTTCCTGGTTTGCCGGATTGTTCTATCTGCCGCGCATTTTCGTGAATCTCGCGCAAACCTCGGACACCGCCGTCCAGGAAACGCTGCTCGGCATGGCGCGCCGCCTTTACCGCTTCACCACCATCCTGGCGGTCGTCGCCATCATTTTTGGCATGTGGCTGTACGTGGGTTACCGCATTGGCGTGGGTCCCGGCAACGGCTGGATGCACGCCAAGCTCTTTTTCGTGCTGCTCGTCATCGGCTACCATCACGCCTGTGGCCTCATGCTGCGCAAATTCGAACAGGGCAAGAACACCCGTTCGCACAAGTTCTATCGCTGGTTCAACGAAGTTCCCGTCTTGCTGCTCTTGGTGGTGGTGGCGCTGGTCGTCGTCAAACCCTTCTGATACCCCTACCTTTGCACATTCGCCAGGATTCGTATGTCCTCTGATGAACAGGACCGCCCGCGCAAGACGCTGACGATCAAAAAAACGGCCCGCGACGCTCAAGCCGAGGGCGCGGCCAAACGCACCCGCACCGGCGCCCGCGCGCGCCTGGTCGCGCAGATCGAGCGCGCCCGCGACAACACCGAACGCCAGAAGGACCCCGAGGGCTACCAGCGGCGCCAGGAAGAAGAGGCCCGCAGCGCCCGCAGGCCGTCCGGCGCAGGCCGCGATGCGCCCGCCCGCGGCACGTCGCCGCGTTCGGGACAATCGCGGCCTGGTCAGTCACGACCCGGGCAGGCCGAGCGCGGCCAGTACGATCGCGGCCAATCCGACCGTCCCTCGGCGCGCCGTGGCGCTTCCGACCGCACCCGCGCGGACGACAGCCGCCGCGACGACGCGCCCGGCCCGCGCGCCGGACGCACGCCGCAGCGCGCGCCGCGTTTGCGTGACGACCAGTACATTGCCCCGGCGACGCCGGCCGGCCGCTTCTACGATCCGTTCGAAGACGACGGCCCCGCCCCCGAATTCGCGCAAGAACCCGACCACACGGCAGAATCCGACGACGCGCAGAAATCCGATTTCGCGCACGAAGCCGATGTCGATCACGATTGGGATGCCCCGCGCGAGCGCGCCGCCCCCCGTGCCGACGTCCGCAGCCGCCGTCCCCGCGAGCCGCGTCAAGCTGAAATCTTCACCGTCTTCGCCCCCTGCCCCCAAGGCCTGGAAGAAGCGCTGACCGCCGAAATGCAGGCGCTCGGCTACGAAGACGCCAAGGCCGGCCGGGCAGGCTGCTCGTTCACGTCGGACTGGTCGGGCATCCAGCGCGCCAACCTGTACTCGCGGCTGGCGACCCGCATCCTCGTGCAAGTGGCCCATGCCGAGATCTCGCACGAAGACGACATCCTGGATTTGGCCCGCGATACCCCCTGGGAACGGTGGTTCGGCGCCGAACAGACGCTGCGCGTGGACACCTCCGCCATCAAGAGCCCGGTGCAGAGCCTGCAGTACTGCAACCTGCGCGCCAAGGACGGTATCTGCGACCGCCTGCGCGAGCTTGAAGGCGAGCGCCCCAGCATCGACACGGTGCGCCCCGATGCGCGCGTGCACCTTTTCCTGACGGGCCACACGGCCACGCTTTATCTGGACACGTCGGGCGAATCCCTGTTCAAGCGCGGCTGGCGCCTGGACAAGGGCGAAGCGCCGCTGCGCGAAAACCTGGCAGCCGGCATGCTGGCGCTGGCGGGCTGGGATCCGGCCGCGCCGCTCCTGGATCCCTTCTGCGGATCCGGCACCATCTTGATCGAGGCGGCCTGGATCGCGCTGGGTGTACCCCCGGGCATCTCGCGCCCGTTCGGGTTCGAACGCCTGCGCGACCACGATGCGTACCGCTGGCGCGACCTGAAGGACGACGCCCGGGCCCGCATCCTGCCGCAGCTCGACGCGCCGCTGGTCGGCTACGACCTCAATCCCCTGGCCATTGAATACGCCCGTAACAACGCCGAGCGCGCCTGGCTGACCGCCGACTCGATCCGCTTTGAAGTAGGCGATGCGCGGGAAGTGACGGCGCCCGCCGACCATGGCTGGATCGTCACCAACCCGCCCTACGGCGAGCGCATGGGCGCGGAACAGGACGCCGACCTGTGGCGCGACTGGGCGACCTGCCTGAAGCACAATTTCGCGGGATGGGAGCTGCACGTCATCACCAGCGACCTGACGCTGCCCAACCAGATGCGTTTGAAGCCCAAGCGGCGCGTCCCGCTGCACAACGGCGCGCTCGACTGCCGCCTGTTCGGCTTCGAGCTGGTGGCCGCCGGCTACCGCGACGCCTGAGCGCGTCCTGCCCTCCTGCGGCACGCGCCGCGGAGGGCTACCTGCCTGATTCGGGCAGCATCCCCACGTTGTAAAAGCGCCGCAACATGCGGCGCCTATCTTTGCTTATGGTGCCCCGCCGCGCGGTTTTGGGGCATCATCAGCACCACGGTGTTGCCAAGTTGCACCAGCTTGAATCGGCCTCTTGCATAGTTTCAGGGTAAACCCCTATAATCCGGGTTATCCCTAGTAGCAAACAACTGTGCAAGCCCGTGGAGGCTATTGTGATCAACCCGAACAACACCATTCGCCTGACCGACGAACTCGAGCGTCAACTGATGCTCCAGGCTATCGAAGAACAATTCCGCCCGCATCCGATGCGGGCGTTGGCTGCAGGCCTGCGCAAGCTGGCCCACGGCATCAAGGCCCTGGCCGGCAAGACGAGCGCCAAGAACGCGCACTCCGCTGCCTAAGCTGGGCCCAGGCTTCGGCCTAACGATTTTCCCCTTGGGGGCTGCATAGCCCCTTTTATAGACCCGCCCTTACCGGCGGGTTTTTTTTGCGCATCAGTCGCACCGAAGCTGCAGTGGCCAGAATGGCCGCTCGGCCGCCCGAAGGCGGGGCAGCCCCCGCGGGGGGGCAGCAAGCATGCACCGCGTCGTGTGCGGCGTGGGGGCAACGTTTTATGGATAATAGCGGTCCATGAATGACGCCCACCTCGACGAAACGCCCAATCGGCTGCGCCGGTTTGCCTGCATGATGTACGAAGCCGTGCTGCTGTTCGGCGTCGTTTTTCTGGCGGGTTACCTACTTGATACCCTCACCCAGAGCCGCAATGCGCTGGAATTGCGGGCCGCCCGGCAGGCGTGGCTGTTCGTGGCAATCGGCGCTTATTTCGTACTGTGCTGGCGCCGCCGCGGCCAGACGCTGCCCATGAAGACCTGGAACATCCGGCTGGTGGATCGCCACGGCAATACGCCGTCGACCGGCCTGCTGGTCCTGCGCTACATCCTGGCGTGGCCGCTGGTGCTTGCGGGCGCCGCCGTGGTCTGGGGCGCGGCGCTGGCCACCGGCTGGCCGTCCGTGGACATGTTCATCGTTGCGGCGCCCTTCACCATCTTCATCTGGTCCTGGCTGGATCCCGACGGGCAGTTCCTGCACGACCGCATTCTGGGCACCCGCCTGCGCAACGCGCCGCAAGCCAAAGGCAAGAAAGCGCGCTGAGCCGTATCGGCGTGCGCCGGCACGCCACCTGACATCGCCGGTTGATGCGGGCCAAGGCGCCCGGCATTTTGGGCGCGCGTTCAGAGAGATGACAGCCGCACGCCCAGACAATGAGGCCCCATTTAACTACCGGCTTCATCATCACCATGCGCGCATTCATTTCCCGCCTGTCGCTGGCCCTCGCCAGCGCGCTGTTGTTCCTGCACGCAGGCGCGTCGGCCCAGAACGCATCGGCCCAGCAGGAGATCGAAGCGGCCTCCAAGGCCGCGTTCGCCGCCGCCCGGCAAGGTCCGACCGACGTGACACTGGGCGACCAGGCAACCCTGAAGCTGCCGCAGAGTATGTTTTTCGTGCCGCGCCCGCAGGCCGAGCGGTTGATGCAGGCCTACGGCAACGGCAAGGATCCCTCGCTCCTGGGCGTCGTGATGCCCAAGAGCGACGACGAAGACTGGGTCGTCACCGTCAATTTCGACAAGGCCGGCTACATCAAGGACGACGACGCCCGCAACTGGAACGTCAGCGAGTTGCTGGACAGCCTGCGCGAAGGCACCGAGGCATCCAACGAGGAACGCAAGAAACGCGGCTTTCCCGAGCTGACGGTGGGCGGCTGGGTGGAGGCGCCCAAGTACGACAGCAACACGCAGCGCCTCGTCTGGTCGGTGGCCGCCAAGCACAAGGACGCCGCCGCCGAGGAAGACGCCACCGTCAACTACAACACCTACGCGCTAGGTCGCGACGGCTACATCACGCTGGATCTGATCACCGAGAAGAACAAGGTGCCCATGGACAAGGCCGCCGTGCTGGCGCTGCTGGACAACCTGCACTACGTCGAAGGCAAGCGCTATGCGGATTTCGACGCTTCGAGCGACAAGGTTGCCGAATATGGCCTGGCAGCCCTGGTGGCGGGCGTCGCCGCCAAGAAGCTCGGTCTGTTCGCGGTAATCGCGGCTTTCCTGGCCAAATTCGCCAAGGTCGGCATCCTGGCCGCTGCGGCGCTGGGCGGCGGGCTGTGGAAGCGCCTGAAGGGCAAGAAGGCCACCGGGCAGTCCTGATCCGCTGAACCGGCGGTGCGTGCGCCTCCCTGGCCGCGCGCCCCGTCACAACCGCGTCATGGATTCGTCACGCGCGCGTCATCGCTAGGTGGTCTCATTCTCAAGCATGACCACAGCCCACAGGGAAGCGACCGTGAACGAAATCCAACCGACGCACTGGCGCGCCCTGTGGATTTCCGATATTCACCTGGGCACTGCCGGGTGCAAAGCGGAATTCCTGCTCGATTTTCTGGATCACAACGATTCGGACACCCTGTACCTGGTCGGCGACATCGTCGATGGCTGGCAGCTGCGCAAGCACTGGCACTGGCCCCGGGCGCACAACGACGTGATCCAGCGCATCCTGCGCAAGGCCCGCAACGGCACCCGGGTGGTCTTCATCCCGGGCAACCACGACGAATTTGCCCGCGAGTTTGCCGGTTTCGCCTTTGGCGACATCGAGGTCCTGGACGAGGACGTGCATGTCACGGCCAAGGGGCTGCGCCTGCTGGTGCTGCACGGGGACCAGTTCGACGGTGTCATCCAGCACAGCCGCTGGCTGGCGCACCTGGGCGATGGGCTCTATCAGTTCGCGCTGTGGGTCAACCACCATTTCAATCGCCTGCGCCACCGGCTGGGCATGCATTACTGGTCGCTGTCGCAGTACCTGAAGCACAAGGTCAAGAACGCGGTGTCGTTCATCACCGACTTCGAGGAGGCGCTGGCCGGCGAAGCCCGGCGGCGCGGACTGGACGGCGTGGTCTGCGGCCACATCCACAAGCCCGAGCTGCGAGACGTGGGCGGCATCCTGTACTGCAACGACGGCGACTGGGTCGAAAGCCTCTCGGCGCTGGCGGAGACGCACGACGGCCAGCTCCAGCTTCTGGACTGGGCGGTGCTGCAGGCCGAACGCCAACGCGACCCGGCCAACCGCCCGCCGCGATCCCTGACGTTGCCCGCCCTGCCCTCCGCGCTGCGCCGACAGGGCAAGCACCCGTGATAACCCGTATGCGTCCCCGTTACGCAACGGGGATATTGCAGTTCACGCCCCTCTAGGTCATGCTTGCACCTGAGTAACGGGCGATATGACCCGTTCACGCCGCAACATGCTTACAACATAGGGCCATGAACGACCAATATCAGGCGCTCTACCAATCATTCCGCTGGCTGGTGCCCACCCAGTTCAACATCGCGGAAGCGTGCTGCCACCGCTGGGCATCCAGCAGTCCGGATGCGCGGCGCATTGCCATCTACTACGAAGATGAATCCGGCAACCGCGAGGTCTGGACCTTCGCCCGGCTGGCGGAAGCCGCCAATCAACTGGCCAACGGCCTGGTGAAAATGGGCGTGGGCAAGGGCGACCGGGTCGGTGTGGTTTTGGGGCAACGCCCGGAAACCGTGGTTGCCCACATGGCCATCTACAGTGTGGGCGCGGTGGTTCTGCCCCTGTCGGCGCTCTTCGGGCCCGAGGCGCTGCAAAGCCGTCTGTGCGACGCCGAAGCCCGCGTCGCCATCGTCGACCACGCCTCCAGCGCCAATCTGCTGGCTGTCACCGAACACTGTCCTGCCCTTCAGCAGGTCATCGGCATCGGCTTCGCGGACGAGCGCGTGCTGCCGTGGCGCAGCCTGCTGGCCCGCCAACCCAATGATTTCAAGGCCGTGCAGACCCGCTCGTCGGATCCGGCCATTCTGCTTTATACGTCCGGAACCACCGGCGCTCCCAAGGGCGCGCTGCTGCCCCATAGCGTGCTGATCGGCAACCTGCCGGGCTTCGTGGCTTCGCAGGACTGGTTTCCCAAGCCCGCCGACGTGTTCTGGTCGCCCGCCGACTGGGCCTGGACCGGCGGCATGATGGACGCCCTGCTGCCCACGCTGTACTTCGGCCACCCCATCGTCGGCACGCGCGGGCGCTTCTCCGTGGAACGCGCCTTCGAGCTGCTGGAACGCTATCAGGTCACCAATACGTTCCTGTTCCCCACCGCGCTGAAGATGATGATGAAGGCGGTGCCGGAACCCCGCCAGCGCTACCAGCTTGCCCTGCGTTCCATCATGAGCGCGGGCGAAAGCGTGGGCGAGACCGTGTTCGACTGGTGCCAGACGGCGCTGGGCGTCACGCCCAACGAAATGTTCGGCCAGACCGAAATGAATTATGTGGTGGGCAACAGCAACAAGCGCTGGCCCGCCAAGCCCGGCTCCATGGGCCGCCCGTATCCCGGCCACAACGTGGCGGTACTGGACGACGACGGCGCGCCTGTCGCGCCGGGCGCCACGGGCGAGATCGCGGTCAACCGGCTGGACATCCACGGCTTTCCCGACCCCGTGATGTTCCTGGGCTACTGGCGCAACGAGGCCGCCACGCTGGCCAAGTTCAAGGGCGACTGGTGCCTGACCGGCGACCTTGCCACGGTCGATGAGGACGGTTACCTCTGGTACGCCGGCCGCGCCGATGACGTGTTCAAGTCGGCCGGCTACCGGATCGGCCCCGGAGAAATTGAAAGCTGCCTTGTCGGCCACCCGGCCGTGGCCAATGCCGCGGTGGTGCCCAAGCCGGACGCCGAGCGCGGCGCGGTGGTCAAGGCCTTCGTGGTGCTGACGCCGGAATTTGCCCACCGGGACCGTAGCGACATCACCGAAAACCTGCAGGAACACGTGCGCGAGCGCCTGGCGCCGTACGAATACCCGAAGGAAATCGAATACGTGGACGAACTGCCCATGACCACCACGGGCAAGATCCAGCGGCGCATCCTGCGGTTGCGCGAAGAAGAACGCGCGCAGGCCAGCGCGCCCCAGACCGACGTTGGCGCGCCCGTTGCCGCCCCAGCGCCGACAACGGAGACTTAGCATGGCCATCTACCAACTGGGCGACCTGATTCCCCGCATCGACCCGCAGGCCTACGTGGCCGACAGCGCCGACATCATCGGCAACGTCACGCTGGAAGCCGGCGTCAGCATCTGGTCGCACGTGTCGATCCGCGGTGACAACGACCTCATCCTGATCCGCGAAGGCACCAATATCCAGGAATCCAGCGTCCTGCACGTGGACTCGGACTGTCCCATGACCATCGGCCCGAACGTCACCGTCGGCCACCAGGCCATGCTGCACGGCTGTACCATCCACGAAGGCGCCCTGGTGGGCATGCAGGCCATCGTCCTGAACAACGCCGTCATCGGCCGCAACTGCCTGATCGGCGCCGGAGCCATCATCCCCGAAGATCGGGTCATTCCTGACAATTCGCTGGTCATCGGCATCGGCAAGATCGTGCGGGAGCTCTCCGCCGAGGAAATTGCCAACATGCACAAGAACACCGCCCATTACGTGGCGCGCGGCCAACAGTACAAGACGGCCTTGAAGCGTCTGGGCTGACGGCGCGGGCAACGGCGGCCCGCAGCGCCCCGGCAGCCGCCGCAACCCCTCTGACAGCAGGGGGAATACCCCCTTGCGATCGGCTAACATTCCGCTATGACCGATCAGCTCAAAAAATACCTTACCGAAGACCGCAGCGTCCGCGTCCAAGCGGTGCGCCTGTCTGACACCTGGAAGGCCGTGCAGGCCAACCACGACTACCCGCCCGCCATCACCAACCTGCTCGGTGAACTGGTGGCGGCATCCACCCTGCTCGCCGCCAACATCAAGTTCGATGGCTCGCTGGTGCTCCAGATCCAGGGCGACGGCCCCATCGCCCTGCTGGTGGTGGACTGCCGCTCGGATCTCAGCCTGCGCGCCACCGTCAAGATGCGCGAAGGCCACGAGGTGCCCACCACCGGCGACATGCAAAGCCTGTTGAATCCCGGCGGCAATGGACGCTTCATTGTCGTGCTGGACCCGCAGCGCAAGCTGCCCGGCCAGCAGGCCTACCAAGGCATCGTGCCGCTTGAAGGCAATACCGTCGCCGAGGCCCTGCAACACTACATGAAGGCCTCCGAGCAACTCGATACGCGCCTGTGGCTGTCCGCCAACGCCGACCACGCTGCGGGCATGCTGGTCCAGCGCCTGCCGCACCACGGCGGCGGAGAAACGGACCGCGCCCTGACCGAGCAGGTCGCTGCCGAGACCTGGGACCGCATCAACGCCCTGGCCGGCACGCTCAAACGCGACGAAATCCTGGCCACCGACATCGACACGCTGATTCACCGCCTGTTCTGGGAAGAAACGCTTATCGCC
Organism: Achromobacter sp. 1012554356; assembly: GCF_059760815.1. Classification (NCBI taxonomy): domain Bacteria; kingdom Pseudomonadati; phylum Pseudomonadota; class Betaproteobacteria; order Burkholderiales; family Alcaligenaceae; genus Achromobacter; species Achromobacter sp. 1012554356. The sequence goes on from NZ_JCBANC010000054.1 coordinate 20,179, forward strand.
TTCGACCCGCAGCCCGTGAGCTGGCACTGTCCGTGCACGCGCGAGCGCGTGGCCAACATGCTGCGCTCGCTGGGCGAAGCCGAAGTCGACAGCATCCTGGAAGAGCGCGGGCAGGTCGACGTGGCCTGCGATTTCTGCGGCAAGCCCTACAAGTTCGACACGGTCGACTGTGCGGCGCTGTTCTCGGCGAGCCAGACGTCGTCCGGAGAAGAACCTCCCACCGTGCATTGATGCGTCCCGGCGGCAAGCCCGCCGGAACGGTTTTGTCACACCGGATTGCCCTCATCGACAGGCGGTCATGGTCGCGCCACACTGCGCAGCCATGACCGCCTTTATTTTTCCTTGCGCCTTCCTGGCCGCCCGCAGGCAGCACGGGGCCGCCGCCCTCGAGTTCGCCGTGGCCGGCGCCATCGTGCTGCTGCTGGGTCTGCTGTGCGTCGACGCCGCGCGGTGGCACGGCGCGCGCCAGATGGCGCATCTGGCGTTGATGGAAGCGGCTCGCGCCGGCGCCACGGGCCACGGCGACCCGGCCCGCCTGCGCGCGGCCTTCCTGCAAGCGCTGCTGCCGCTACATGCGAACGCCAACGGCCCGGCCGGCGCCATTGAACGGCGGGATGGCGCGATGGCAGAACTGAAGAGGTTGACGGGGGCCGCACCCTGGCGCATTGAAGTGCTACGGCCGGATGCCCAGTCGTTCCGCGAGCACGCACGCCCAGGCCTGCTGGTGGCTGCCGCGCCTGGCCTGCGGGCCATCGACAACAGCTACCAGGATCTGCAACATGCCCGCCGCCCGTCACGCCCGGGCGGCCAGGACATATTCCTGGCCAATACGCTCAAGCTAAGGCTGACGTATCTGCACAAACCGCTGCTGCCGCCGTTGCGGGCGCTGCTGATCATGCTGAGTCAGCAGGATGGCACCTACACCGGCCACGCGCTGACCAAGGGCCTGCTGCCCATCGTGGTCGAACTGGAACACGAAATGCACACGCATCCGGTCGACTGGGCTCGCAAGCGGCCATATCCGGAAGGCGTGGTGTATGGGGAATGCCGGCAGTTGCGCTGCGGCCCCGGTTAGGCCAGGACGCTACCAGGTCAAAAAAAACCGCCAGGCATCACTGCCGGGCGGTGGAATTGGAATTGTTGGCGCCGGACGTGGCGGCAGGTCTGGCAGGCGTCGCCGCCGCAGGCCGTGGTGTGGCCGCTGTCGAAGCAGGCCGGGTCGTGGGCGCTGCCGACGCGGGCCGGGCAGCCGGCGCGTTCGCGCGCGCGGGGGTGCCGGCTACGGCTGGCTTGGGCGGCGCTTCGGCGGAAAGCGAGGCGCCGGCGGGAGGCTGGGTATTCTGGGGCAGGATGTGCACGAACACTTCGCCATCCCGCATCATGCCCAGCTCCCCGCGCGCCCGCTCCTCGATGGCGCCGGATCCGCCTTCCAGATCCCGCACTTCGGCCTCAAGGGCGGCATTGCGCGCGCGCAGGCCTTCATTGGTCTCGCGCTGCTCAGCCACCTGGCGTTGCAGATCCCAGACCTTGAACCAGCCGCCCTTACCCAGCCACAGCGGGTATTGGATCAGGCCTAGCAGCACGAACAGCACCAGGAACAACAGGCGCATACGCGGGAACCTCAACTGTCGTGGCGTGGATGCGACCCTGGCAAGACGCCGGGGCCGCGCTTCTTATCAACGCAGGTTGTAGAAAGCTTCCAGGCCGGGGTACGACGCCACTTCAGCCAGCTCTTCTTCGATGCGCAGGAGCTGGTTGTACTTGGCCATGCGATCCGAGCGCGACAGCGAGCCGGTCTTGATCTGCATCGCGTTGGTCGCCACGGCGATGTCGGCGATGGTCGAGTCTTCGGTTTCGCCCGAACGGTGCGACACGACGGCGGTGTAACCGGCGCGCTTGGCCATTTCGATGGCGGCAAACGTTTCGGTCAGCGTGCCGATCTGGTTGATCTTGATGAGGATCGAGTTGGCGACGCCCTTCTGGATGCCTTCACGCAGGATCTTGGTGTTGGTGACGAACAGGTCGTCGCCCACCAGCTGAACCTTCTTGCCGAGCTGGTCGGTCAGGAGCTTCCAGCCTTCCCAGTCGTTTTCGGCCATGCCGTCTTCGATGGAGATGATCGGGTACTTGTCGCACCACGTGGCCAGGAGGTTAGTGAACTCTTGCGAGGACAGCGAGATGCCTCCTTCGCCGGCCAGCGTGTACTTGCCGTCGCGGTAGAACTCGGAGCTGGCGCAGTCCAGGCCCAAGGCGATCTGCGTGCCCGGCTCGTAGCCGGCTTCGGTGATGGCCTTCAGGATGAGCTGGATGGCGGCTTCGTGGCTGGGAACGTTGGGCGCGAAACCGCCCTCGTCGCCCACGGCGGTGGACATGCCCTGGCCGTGGATCAGCTTCTTGAGCATATGGAAGACTTCGGCGCCCCAACGCAGGGCTTCGCGGAAGCTGCCTGCGCCCACCGGCAGGATCATCAGTTCCTGCAGGTCGAGGGTGTTGTTGGCGTGCGCGCCGCCGTTGATGACGTTCATCATCGGGACGGGCATGCTCATGGGGCCGCTGCCGCCGAAATAGCGGTACAGGGACAGGCCCGATTCGTCGGCGGCGGCGCGGGCCACGGCCATGCTGGCTGCCAGGATGGCGTTGGCGCCCAGGCGTTCCTTGGACTCGGTGCCGTCCAGTTCGATCAGGGTGCGATCGACGAACGTCTGTTCCTGGGCGTCCAGGCCCATCAGGGCTTCGGAGATTTCGGTATTGAGGTTTTCAACGGCGCGCAGCACGCCCTTGCCCAGATAACGGCCCTTGTCGCCGTCGCGAAGCTCGATGGCTTCGCGGGCGCCGGTGGATGCGCCCGACGGCACGGCCGCACGGCCCATGGCGCCGGATTCCAGCAGCACATCGCATTCCACGGTGGGGTTGCCGCGCGAATCCAGAATCTCGCGGCCGATGATGTCGACGATTGCACTCATGACTTTACATTCCCTGAACGATAAACATATTCATGACGGCCGCGCCTTCGCGGGCATTGCGGGCACGGCGGTACTGCCAGGAGTCGTAGAACGCCTGCGCCGCAGCCATGGACGGAAATTCCATGACCACGGTGCGGCCGGGTTCACGCCCCTCAAGGTGCTTGGATTCGCCGCCGCGCACCAGGATCTTGGCATCGTACGCGCGCATGGCGAGCGTGGACAGACGCTTGTAGTCCTCGTACTGCGCGGGCTTGGTCACTTTGACGTCGGCGATGAGATAAGCACTCATGGGGTTCCTTCAGAGCAGTTGCGTTGATGGGGGGCTGACGCCGGATACGGCGCCGCCGCCAGTGTCGCGCAAGGCGCACGGGCGACGCATATCCGATGCTAATCGGTTGTATCCGAAAGAAGCGCCGCCGTATAGGGCGGCGCTGGGGAATCGGCCCGCGGCCCCGAGGATCCGCTTACGGAACTCAGGACCGCGGACACGCATCAGGCCTCCTGGCCGCGGCGAGCCTTCTGCTCGATGGCGGCGCGGATGTAGCTGGAGAACAGCGGATGGCCGTCGCGCGGGGTGGACGTGAACTCCGGGTGGAACTGAACGCCGACGAACCACGGGTGGTTGGGCAGTTCCATCATTTCGGGCAGGTTCTCGGTCGGCGTGCGGGCGCTGATCACCATGCCGGATTCTTCCAGGCGCGGCACGTAAACGTTGTTGACCTCGTAGCGATGGCGGTGACGTTCGTTCACTTCGTCGCCGTAGATGGTCTGCGCGCGGGTGCCGGCCTTGATCGGCACGCGTTGCGCGCCCTTGCGCATGGTGCCGCCCAGGTCGGACGAGTTGTCGCGCTTTTCGACCTTGCCTTCGCGGTCCATCCATTCGGTGATGAGTGCAACCACCGGGTGCGGTGCGGACGGGTCGAATTCCGTGCTGTTGGCGCCGCCCAGACCGGCGACGTGACGGGCGAATTCGATGACCGCCAGCTGCATGCCCAGGCAGATGCCCAGGTACGGCACGCCGTTTTCACGGGCGTAGCGGATGGCGGCGATCTTGCCCTCGGTGCCGCGCTTGCCGAAGCCGCCCGGAACCAGGATGGCGTCCAGGTGCTTCAACTGGTCGGTGCCGCGGGTTTCGATGTCTTCCGAGTCGATGTACTCGATGTTGATCTTCGAGCGCGTGTGGATGCCGGCGTGAACCAGGGCTTCCGTCAGCGACTTGTACGACTCGGTCAGGTCGACGTACTTGCCGACCATGCCGATGGTGAGCTGGTGCTCGGGATGTTCCAGCGCCTCGACCAGGTTGTCCCACATGGACAGATCGGCCGGCGGCGGGGTCAGGCCCAGGGCTTCGCAGACGATGTTGTCCACGCCTTGCTTGTGCAGCATGGCGGGAATCTTGTAGATGGAGTCGGCGTCCCAGACGGAAATGACCGCGTCCAGGGGCACGTTCGAGAACATCGAGATCTTGGCGCGCTCGTCGTCCGGAATGCGGCGGTCGGCGCGGCACAGCAGTGCGTTCGGGTAGATGCCGATTTCGCGCAGCTTCTGCACCGAGTGCTGCGTGGGCTTGGTCTTCAGTTCGCCGGCGGAGGCGATGAAGGGCACGAGCGTCAGGTGCACGAAGGCCGCGTTGTTGCGGCCCATGCGCAGGCTCATCTGGCGGGCGGCCTCGAGGAACGGCAGCGACTCGATGTCGCCGACCGTGCCGCCGATTTCGACGATGGCAACGTCGGTGTTGCCATTCCAGCCGGCTTCGGCGCCACGGGCGATGAAGTCCTGGATTTCATTCGTGATGTGGGGAATCACCTGGACAGTCTTGCCCAGATAGTCGCCACGGCGCTCCTTGCGCAGCACGGATTCGTAAATCTGTCCGGTGGTGAAGTTGTTCACCTTGTGCATGCGAGCTGAAATGAAGCGCTCGTAGTGGCCCAGGTCCAGGTCGGTTTCGGCGCCGTCTTCAGTGACGAACACTTCACCGTGCTGGAAGGGGCTCATCGTGCCCGGATCGACGTTGATGTAGGGGTCGAGCTTCAGCATGGTGACCTGCAAACCACGCGACTCGAGGATGGCAGCAAGCGACGCAGCGGCGATGCCCTTGCCCAGGGAAGACACCACACCGCCGGTGACAAATACGTATTTGGTCATCGTAATGAGCACCCGGGACGAGCGGGCGCGTGCGGGAAATTTGGATTATAGCCGGGCGGCGCGACTTGTTTGGGTTTTCCCCTAGCACCGTGCGGGTAACAATTGGCTGCACTCGGCAAGGACCTTGCATGAGCCCTGCGGGGCGGCCGTGCTATGGTCGCTCCCTATTTTTGAACCGCTGCCCTCACGGCTGCGCCCTCCGTCCTTTGCCCTCGCGCCGATGACCGACTCTTCCCGTCCCGCCTATTCCCTCGCCTGGCGCATCGCTGTCGCCGCCGTTCTGCTGCGGCTGGCCTATACCGTGCTGGTGCAGGCCTACACGTTGATGACGCCGTTGCCTTACGGCGATCAGATCCGCGCAAGCTACATGCAGCCGCCGGTGCTGGCCCCGCTGCTGGCCACCCTGGCGTCGACCCTGCTGGTCGTGGGCCTGACCGCCTGGTGCACGACGCGCCACTGGCTCGCCCGGCACGATGCCGCGACCGTGAATCAGCCCGGCAGGATGCTGGCTACGTTCCTGGCCCTGCAGGCGCTCTACACGCTGTGCCTGTCCAGCGGCGTAGGCATTGCGCAGAACGTGCTCATGATTGGCACGCTCAAGGGCGGCTCCTGGCTTGAGGAAGCGTTCGGCCTGGGCATCGTGGGCCGGTCAATCGCCATCAACGTGATGATCCGCGCCGTCACGATCGTGCTGGAGGTCATCGGCATCTGGCTGGCGCTGCGCATTGCCGCATGGACGGCAGGGCCCGCCGGCCCCGGCGCCGGCGCCGGCGTCACGCTGACGCGGCGGCATGTGGCATGGATCTGCGGCCTGACCGTCCTGATCTGGCAGACCAGCGTCTCCATCATGCTCGGCGGCTTTTTGCAGATGCAGACGCTGGAAGCGGGATGGGCCGAGTACGCGCTGGGCTATTGGGTGTTGCCCATCGTGCTGCTGGCGCTGGTCACGCTCGTGTGCCTGAAGGTGCTGCCCCGCCCGTTTGAACGTCCCGGCATCGGCCGCGCCGTCGCGCTGGGCAGCCTTGCGTTCTGGTTCGCCCAGGTGTTGGGCCTCTGCTTGGGGTTCGTCGTCCTCAAGTCCATGACCTGGGACCAGTTGGCATGGGCCGCCCAATCGCCGGCGGCCGCCGCCTTGGTGCTGCTGGCCTACGGCGCGTTGCTGTCGCTGGGTTGCCTCGTGGCCGCGCGCATGCTCCACCGCAATCAAGGCGAGTCCGCACAATAGCCCCCAGCGGCGCGCCATGAAAAAAAGGCCACGGCGTCATGCGCCGTGGCCTTTTGCATTGCGCCGGCGCCGCCGGCAATGCCGCTATGTCAGATCGCCGCGCAACGCAGCGTCAGCCACGCCAGCGCCTCGCCCTCAACCAGCGGCGACAGTCGCTCGAACACCGTCTTGTGATAGTCGTTCAACCAGTCGATCTCGTCCTCGCGCATCAGCGAGGGCTCGATGCAGCGCGTGTCGATCGGGCACATCGTCAGCGTCTCGAAGCAGAGGAATTCACCCAGTTCCGAGGTCAGCCAGCTGCGGTTGGCGACCAGGTTCTCAATACGCACACCCCAGCGGCCCGGGCGGTAGATGCCCGGCTCGTTCGACGTGATCATGCCCGGTTCCATGGCCGTGTGCGGGCCCGGCATCGCGCGGTACGAGATGACCTGCGGGCCTTCGTGCACGTTCAGGAAATAGCCCACGCCGTGACCCGTACCGTGGCCGTATTCCGCGCCGCCTTCCCAGATGGGTGCGCGCGCGATGGCGTCCAGCATGGGCGACGGCGTGCCGCGCGGGAACGACGCGCGCGACAGCGCGATCATGCCCTTGAGCACCAGCGTGAAATCGACCTTCTGGTCCGCGCTGGGCGTGCCCACCGCAACCACGCGCGTGATGTCGGTGGTGCCGCCCCGGTACTGGCCGCCCGAGTCGATGAGCAGCAGGCCGTCGCCTTCGATCGTGGCGTGCGATTCGGGCGTGGCGCGGTAATGCGGCATGGCGCCATTGGCATTGAAGCCGGCAATGGTGGCGAAGCTGGGGCAGACGTAGGCGGGACGGCGCGCGCGGGCGGCCGTGATCTGCTCGTCGATGGTCAGCTCGGTGATGGTTTCCTTGCCCAGCGCGCCTTCGAACCAGGCGAAGAATTCGCACAGCGCGGCGCCGTCCTGCGCCATCGCCTGGCGTACGTTGGCAAGCTCCGCGTCGGTCTTGCGCGACTTGAGCAGCGTGGACGGGTTGATGGCTTCCACGCGCGGCACGGCGGGGTCCATGACATGGAACACGCCGCAGGTGACGCGGGCCGGATCGATCAGCAGCTTCTGGTCCTGTTCCAGCGAGGCCAGCGCGTCCGCCGCCTGGGCATAGTCCGCCACTTCGACGCCGTCGGCGGCCAGGATGGCGCGCAGGGCGTCATCGATCTTTCCGCCGGCAACGAAGAGCGTGGCGTGGTCCAGACCCAGCAGCGCGTGCGCGACGAAGACCGGGTTGTAATCCACGTCCGCGCCACGCAGGTTGAACAGCCAGGCGATGTCGTCGAGCGTCGAAATGAAATGCACATCGGCGCCGTGCTTGCGCATGGCGTCGCGCACCTGGGCCAGTTTGTCGGCACGGGTCACGCAGGCTTCGGGCGCCACGTGTTCGTAGATTCTGGCGTCCGGCAGGCCCGCGCGATCGGTCCAGACCGCGTCCAGCAGGTCTTCGCGGATTTCCAGCACGGCGCCGGACGTGGCCGCGGCGGCGGACAAGGCGCGGAAGGCGCCCAGGCCCAGCACCTGTCCATCGACCCCGATGACGTCGCCCGCGCCGGTATTGGCGGCCAGCCAGTCGACGTGCCCCGGCGTCGTGGCCAGCGCGATCTTCATCAACTGCACGCCGGTGCCGGCAAGCTGCGCTTCGGCCTGCACCCAGTAACGGCTATCCACCCACAGGCCGGCGAAGTCCGCCGTCACCACCAGCGTGCCCACCGAGCCCGTAAAGCCCGACAGCCAGCGCCGCCCCTGCCAGCGGGACGGCAGGTATTCGGACAGGTGCGGGTCCGAGGAAGGAACGACATAGGCGGTCAGACCGCGGCGGCTCATGGCCTGCCGCAATTGGGCAATACGGGCGTCGGTGCTAGACATGAGAGATGGGATCCTTAGCGCAACATGAAAGACATGGCGCCCAGGCTGTTCAGCGTACGGATGGCGGACTGCATGCTATCCGTGGTGAATCGCAAGGTGACGCCGTCCACGCGTTCGAGCGTGGGCCACATGCAGAACAGGTCGGCCAGCGCCGCGCTCTGCGTCTGCAACCGGCATTCTATAGGCGCGGGAATGACGAAAGGAACGGCTTTCTTGTCGCCGCCCCGTTTGTAATTGCGCACGGCGGTTTCGGCGGCCGCGGCAATCGCGCGGCGCGACGCGGCGGGCGACAGGGTGACGCCACTGCCCTGCCCGTGCGCGACCTTGGTCTGCACCCACTCGGCGCCGGGGAAGGTGTCGCGGGTTTCCTCGATGAACACGTCGTCGCCGGTGCCCAGGATAACGGGCACGCCCAATTCACCGGCCAGCGCGCCGTACAGGCCCGCTTCGCCCAGTTCCATGCCGTTGATGACGACGCGCGCGAACGCGAAGCTGTTGATCGTGTGGGCCAGAATGCCGCGCCCTTGCGAGCGCGAGTGGTAGCCGATCATGAAGACGGCGTCGCACGCCTCTTCCAGCCCGCCCATCATGCCCAGGTAACGCGGCTTGCCCAGCACCAGGCGGGCGCGCTCGTCCAGGCCGTCGGGCAGCAGGTTGCGAAAGCCCCCGTGCGAATCGTTGACCAGAATTTCTTCAGCGCCGCCCGCGATGGCGCCCTGCACGGCCGCGTTGGCCTCGGCCGTCATCCAGGCGCGGGCGCGCTCGTATTCGCCGTTGCCGGCGCGGACCTGCTCGGGGTGAAAGACGCCGGCGACGCCTTCGATATCGGTGGAAATCAGGATCTTCATGAGTGGGCCTTCAGGATATTCAGAATTCGGTATCGGACAGCCACTGGCGCCAGTCGGGCGCGGCGTGGCGGATGGAATCGCGGTGATGGCCGTCGCGTCCGGTCACGCCCTCGGCGTGCCACAGCGCGGCGATGATGGCCTGTTCGCAGGCTTCGGCGGCGGCCTCGAACAGCGGATCGATGCGGGCCTCGTGCAGCATCGCGATCGCGGGCATGGCCGATTCGGCCAGTTGCGGAATCGTGTATGCCGTGGAAAACGCCAGCGCAATGTCGCCGCTGCCGTGGCCAAACACCGAGCCGGTGCGCGCCAGCCCCGCGCCGGCGCGCAGCGACAGACGGCGCAACTGGCGCGAATCCAGCGGCGCATCGGTGGCCACCAGCAGGATGATCGAGCCCTTCTCGGGCGCGATCACGGCGTTCTCGCCTTGCTGCGCCAGCCCTTGGTCGAGCTGGCTCGCCAGGCGGCGGCCGAACGGCCTGCCCGCCACCGTCAGGTTGGGCAGGCGGCCGAAATTCGACAGCACCAGCGCCCCCACGGTGTACTGCGGTCCGTCCTTGATCTGCACGACGCGCGAGGCCGAGCCGATGCCGCCCTTGAACGAGAAACTGGACATGCCCCGGCCGGCGCCCACGGCGCCCTGCGCGAACTGCTTGCCCGCGGCGGCCAGCGCCTCGCCGTAATGCGATTCCTGAACCGCCATCGCCTGGATGTCGTTCAGGTAGCCGTCGTTGCACTCGAAGACCAGCGGGTTCACGGTGGCCATGCCGCGGCCGATGCCGGGGTTGGCCGCGACCGCCGCGCGTATCTGCGCATTGGCCACGGTGCCCACCCCGAACGTGTTGGTCAGTCCGATCGGCGTCTCCAGCACGCCCAGTTCCTGCACCTGAACCAGGCCCGTGCTCTTGCCGAAGCCGTTCAGCACGGTGGCAGCGGCCGGCGTCTTGTCCAGAAAGAGATCGCCGCCGTGCGGGCGCACGACCGTCACGCCGGTCTGCAGCGGACCCTCGGCCAGCGTGCAATGGCCGACGGTGACGTCGCCCACGTCGCAGATCGAGTCCAGCGGCCCCGGCGGCAGCACGCCGATACGGGGAATGTCCAGCGCTTGTTTGTCCATGTTCGTCTACGTGTCGCCACGCTCCAGAATGCAAAACGCCGCCACCCTGGGTCCGGGACACGCGCTGGCAAGCGCGTGGCGGACGGAGGCGGCGGCGGAAAAATCGCCCTCCACGCCGGCCCTCCCAAGAAGGCCCGGCGGCAGGTTTACTTGCGGTCGATCTTGGGATCGAGCGCGTCGCGCAGGCCGTCGCCCAGCAGGTTGAACGCCAGCACCGTCAGGAAGATCGCCAGCGCCGGGAAGATCGCGACGTGCGGTGCGATAACCATGTCGGCGCGCGCTTCGTTCAGCATCGCGCCCCACTCCGGCGTGGGAGGCGATGCGCCCATGCCCAGGAACGACAGGCTGGCCGCGGTGATGATCGAGGTGCCGATCCGCATCGTGCCGTACACCACGATCGGCGAGATCGTGCCGGGCAGGATGTGGCGCATGATGATCGTCCAGTCGGACGCCCCCACGCTCTTGACGGCTTCGACGTAGGTCATCTGCTTGATCGACAGCGTGTTGCCGCGCACCAGGCGGGCAAACGCGGGCACGCTGAACACGGCGACGGCCACGATCACGTTGACCATGCTGGATCCCAGGATGGCAACCACGCCGATGGCCAGCAGCATGCCGGGGAAGGCCAGCAGCACGTCGGAGATGCGCATCGTGATGCGTTCCCACCAGCCTTCGTAGTAGCCGGCCATCAGGCCCATGAACGTGCCGACGATGGCGCCCATGGCGACCGACAGGAAGCCGGCGGCCAGCGAGATGCGCGCGCCCATGATGATGCGGCTGAAGATGTCGCGGCCCAGCGAATCCACGCCCAGCCAGTGCGTCAGCGACGGGCTGGCATTCAGCGCGTCGTAGTCGAAGAAGTTCTCCGGGTCGTACGGCACGATCCACGGCGCGAAGACCGCAACGATGACCAGCAGCAGGACGAAGAGGCCCGCGCCGACGGCAAGCTTCTGCTTCTTGAACTTGCGCCAGAACTCGGTGGCGGGCGTGCGCACGTCGTTCTTGGGGACGGCGGCGATGGTCGCGGCGGGTGTCGTATTGCTCATGGCCGCCTCACTTGTAACGGATGCTGGGATTGATGACGCCATACAGCACGTCGACAATCAGGTTGATCAGGATGAATTCCAGCGAGAACAGCAGCACGAGACCCTGGATCACCGGATAGTCGCGCTGGGTCACGGCGTCCACCAGCAGGCGGCCGAGGCCGGGCCAGTTGAACACGGTCTCGACCACGATCGAGCCGCCCAGGAGGAACCCGAACTGCAGGCCCATCATGGTCACGACGGGAATCAGCGCGTTGCGAAGCGCGTGCTTGATGATCACGCGGCGCTCGGACAAGCCCTTGGCGCGGGCGGTGCGCACGAAGTCTTCCTGCACGACTTCCACAAACGAGGCCCGCGTGAAACGCGCCATCACGGCGGCCACGGCGGCGCCCAGCGTGATGGAAGGAAGAATGTAGTGTTGCCAGGTCGACGCGCCCACGGTGGGGAGCCAGCCCAGGTTCACCGAGAAAATCTGCATCAGCATCATGCCCAGCGCAAACGCGGGGAACGAGATGCCGGACACCGCCAGCGTCATGCCAAGACGGTCGGGCCAGCGATTGCGCCATACGGCCGACACGATGCCGATGATCATGCCGAAGCCGACTGACCACACCATGCTCGCAAGGGTGAGCCACAGGGTGGGCATGAAGCGCTCGGCGATTTCGGTCGAGACGGGGCGCTTGGTGCGCAGCGAGGTCCCGAGGTCGCCCTGCAGCATGTGGCTGAAGTAGCGCACGAACTGCTGCGGCAGGGGCAGATCCAGCCCAAGTTCCTTGCGCACGAGCTCGACGGTTTGCTGGTCGGCCTCGGGGCCAGCGGCCAGCCGCGCCGGGTCGCCCGGAAGCATGTGCACAAACAGGAACACGACCACCGCTACCAGCAGCAGCGTGGGGATCATGCCCAAAAGACGTTTGACGATGTAGGTCAGCATTGAAATTCCTGCAACATCGGCGGGGACACCGCGTCCCCGCCGTATGTGGCCTTACAAGGGCCCGAAGGCCCCGAGAGTTACTGCTTGGTTTACTGCTTCAGGTCGATGTCGCCGAACCAGAACGAGGTGTCCGGTTCCACGTACACGCCCGACAGGTTCTTCGACTTGACGTACAGGTTGTTCTGGGTCACCAAGAAGGCCCACGGGGCGTCCTTCCAGATGGTTTCCTGAACGTTCTTGTAGATCTCGGTCTTCTTCTCGCGGTCCGTCGTGGCCAGCGCTTGCTGGACGCCTTCGTCAACCGTCTTGTTCGAGTAGTACGACACGTTGTTCAGCACCGGCGGGAACGCGGCGGTGGTCAGCAGCGGACGCAGGCCCCAGTCGGCTTCACCGGTCGAGGACGACCAGCCGGCGTAGTACATGCGGACCTTGGCGTCTTCAGGCTTTTGCACCTGTTGGACGCGCTGCACGCGCTGGCCGGATTCCAGAACTTCGACGGAAACCTTGATGCCGACCTGGGCGAGCTGCTGCTGCAGGAACTGAACGACCTTCACCGAGGTGCCGTCGTTATAGGCGGACCACAGCGTGCTTTCGAAGCCGTTGGGGTAGCCGGCTTCGGCCAGCAGGGCCTTGGCCTTCTTGATGTCGTAGGGCCATGCGCCGATCTTGTGCGCATAGTCCACGCCTTGCGGCACGACGCCGTCGATGACGGTGGCGTAGCCCGAGAACGCGACCTTGGCCAGGGCGTCCTTGTTGATGGCGTAGTTGATGGCTTCACGCACCTTGACGTTGTCGAACGGCTTTTGCTGCGTGTTCATCGACAGGTAGCGGGCCATGATCGAGTTCTTGTGATCGACCACGTCCAGCTTTTCGTTCTTCTTCAGCACGGCGGCCTGCTCGAACGGCACCGGGAAGGCGAAGTGCGCTTCACCCGTCTGCACCACGGCGGCGCGGGTGTTGTTGTCGGTGACGGTGCGGAAGGTCAGCGTGTCGACCTTCGGGTAGCCCTTCTTCCAGTAACCGTCGAACTTCTTGACCTTCAGGTATTCAGCCGGCTTCCATTCGACGAATTCGAACGGGCCCGTGCCGACCGGGTGAAAGCCGATTTCCTTGCCGTACTTGGCCAGGGCAGCGGGCGAGATCATCATGGCGGCCGGGTGGGCCAGCGCGTTGATGAAGGCCGAGAACGGCTTCTTCAGCGTGATCTTGACGGTCATCGGATCGACCACTTCGGTCTTCTCGATGACGCTGAACTGGATGTAGCGCGACAGGCGGTTGTCCGGGTTGGCCGGACGATCGAAGTTGATCTTGACCGCTTCGGCGTTGAAGTCGGTGCCGTCGTGGAACTTCACGCCGGGACGCAGCTTGAACGTGTAGACCAGGCCGTCTTCGCTGACCGTGTAGTCGGTCGCCAGGACCTTCTGCACCTTCAGGTCCTTGTCGAACTCGAACAGGCCTTCGTAGTAGGCCTTGCCAGCCGCCTGGTTCAGCGTGCTGTTGGTGTTGTAGGGATCAAGCGTTTCCAGCGCGATGGAAACGGCGAACGTCACGTCCTTGGCGGCATGGGCCATCGGCGCGGCGAGCACGCCGAAGGCCAGCGCGGCAGCGGCCATCAGCTTGGTGGGGCGCAGAACTTTCATCATTGCAACTCCTGGTTCCAAAAAAAGGTCAACTACTGAGTCAATACGCGCCGCCGACGGGATGGCGGGCTACAAAATGATCCGTACCGACCTGCACCAGCGGCTGCACCACCGGTTCGTCGTTCAGTTTGCGGATCGGGCTGGGGATTTCATCGGACAGCAAGGTGCGCTTCAGGTGACGGCGCGCCGGATCGGCGATCGGCACGGCCGACATCAGCTTCTTGGTGTAGGGATGCTGGGGATTCTCGAAGATCGCGCGGCGCGGACCGATCTCGACGATCTGGCCCAGGTACATCACCGCCACGCGGTGGCTGACGCGTTCGACCACGGCCATGTCGTGCGAGATGAACAGGAACGAAATGCCCATGTCGCGCTGCAGGTCGATCAGCAGGTTCACGATCTGCGCCTGGATCGACACGTCCAGGGCCGACACGGATTCGTCCGCGATCACGACCTTCGGGTTCAGGGCCAGGGCGCGCGCAATGCAGATGCGCTGGCGCTGGCCGCCCGAGAATTCGTGCGGGTAGCGCTGCGCCATTTCCGGCGGCAGGCCCACGCGCTCGAGCAGTTCGGCAACGCGGCGCTCGGCATCCTTGCCCTTGGCCACGCCGTGCACGAGCAGCGGCTCCATGATCGAGAAGCCCACGGTCACGCGCGGATCCAGCGATGCAAACGGGTCCTGGAACACGAACTGAATGTCGCGGCGCAGGGATTGCAGTTCGGTGTTCTTCAGACGCACGATGTCGCGGCCGCCAAAGCGGATCTCGCCGCCCTGGCTTTCGACCAGGCGCAGCAGCGAGCGGCCGGTCGTGGACTTGCCGCAGCCGGATTCGCCGACCAGCGACAGGGTCTCGCCGGGGAACAGGTCGAAGCTGACCTTTTCCACGGCGTGCACACGGCGCTGCACGCGGCTCAGGATGCCGCCGCGCAGGTCAAAACGCGTCACCAGGTTGCGCACGCTCAGGATGGGTTCGCGCTTGGCGTTGGGCACTTCCTGCGTGCTGACGGCGCCGGGTTCGGCCACGGGCTGGGCCTGGCCTTCGACCTGCAGCAGCGGGAAGCGCGCGGGCAGGTCCGTGCCCTGCATGGCGCCCAGCTTCGGCACCGCCGACAGCAGCGCCTTCGTGTAGCTGTGCCGGGGCGCGGCGAACACCTGGTCCGACGGGCCTTCCTCGACCTTGTCGCCGCGGAACATGACCAGCACGCGGTCGGCCACTTCGGCCACCACGCCCATGTCGTGGGTGATGAACACCACGCCCATGTGCATCTCTTCCTGAAGCTGGCGGATGAGTTGCAGGATCTGCGCCTGGATGGTCACGTCCAGTGCGGTGGTCGGCTCGTCGGCGATCAGCAGCGCCGGCTTGCAGGCCAGCGCCATGGCGATCATGACGCGCTGGCGCATGCCGCCCGACAGTTGATGCGGGTAGCGGTCCAGCACCGATTTGGCTTCGGGAATGCGGACCTGTTCCAGCATGCGCAGCGCTTCGGCGCGCGCCGAGGCGCTGTCCATGCCCTGGTGCTCGCGGATCGATTCGGCGATCTGATCGCCGGCCGTGAACACCGGGTTCAAGGAGGTCATCGGCTCCTGGAAAATCATTGCCATGTCGGCGCCGCGCACGTCGCGCATGACGCGCTGGCTGGAATTGGCCAGGTCGATCACGGAACCGTTGCGGCGGCGCAGGGCCATGCGACCCTGGGCGATGCGCCCGCCGCCATGTTCCACCAGACGCATCAGCGCCAGCGACGTCACCGATTTGCCCGAACCCGATTCACCCACGATGGCCAGGGTCTCGCCCCGGTCCACATGGAACGACAGGTTGCGCACGGCTTCGACCGTCCGCTCGGAACCCACGAAGCGCACCGTCAGGTCGTCGACCTGGACCACGCGGTTATCCGGCAGCGCCAGGCTGTTTGCGCGATCAACCATCTCTTCTCATTCCCAAAATAAATACTGATCCAAACCGCCGCCGCTCATCGGTAGATGGCGGTTACCGGCTTCTCGCCAACGCGGGCGTAACCCCGGTACATGCCTTCCGTGTTGAACGGCAAGGCCACATTGCCCTGGGCGTCGACGGCCACCAGGCCGCCCTTGCCGCCGATGGTGGGCAGTTTTTCCATCACGACGCGGTCCGCCGCTGCTTCCAGCGAGGCGCCGCAGTATTCCATCTGGGCCGCCACGTCGTACGCGGCAACCATGCGGATGAACATTTCGCCCGTGCCCGTGGTGGACACGGCGCAGGTCTTGTTGCTGGCATAGGTGCCGGCGCCGATCAGGGGCGCATCGCCCACGCGGCCGACCTGCTTGTTGGTGATGCCGCCAGTGGAGGTGGCGGCGGCCAGATTGCCCTGCGCATCGACAGCCACGGCGCCCACAGTGCCGAACTTCGTGTCGGCGTCCAGCGGGTCGGCGGGCGCGGGCTGGCCGCGCGCGACCATGGCCTGGCCGTCGTGATCCAGCACGGCGGCGTCCGGCGTCTCGCGCTGCACGCGCAGCAGTTGCTCGCGGCGGGCTTCGGTCGAAAAGTACGACGGGTCGACAAGCTCCAGCCCTTCCTGGGTGGCGAACGCTTCCGCGCCCTCGCCCACGAAGAACACGTGCTTGCTGTTTTCCATGACCTTGCGCGCGGCAAAGATCGGGTTGCGCACGCGGTTCACGTTGGCGATGGCGCCCGAACGCAGCGTGGCGCCGTCCATGATGGCGGCGTCCAGCTCATGGGTGCCGGCGCTGGTGAACACGGCGCCGTGGCCGGCGTTGAACAGCGGGCAATCCTCGAGCAGGCGCACGGCCTCGGTGACGGCGTCCAGGGCGCTGCCGCCCTTGGCCAGCACGGCTTGGCCGGCGGTCAGGATGGACTCCAGGGCCGCCAGGTATTCCTGTTCTTTCTCGGGAGACATGGCCGCGCGGGACATCGCGCCGGCGCCGCCGTGAATGGCAATCACGGGCTGAATCATCGTTTACCTACTCCATGTATGAGCCACGGCATGACGGACTGGGTCACCCCAGCGGCGGCCGCGACGGAATTTTTGGCGCGATAGGCCACCGCCGCGGACAGGGCTTCGATGAGCCCGAGCGCGGCGGTTTCAGAATTGGGAATGAGCTGGCGCGCCGAGAACGCATACAGCACGACGGATGCCGTGGGCGCCAGCGGCGACGTGGGCTTGTCCGTCAGCACCAGCACCGGCACGCCGGCCTGCTTGGCCGCGCCGGCCAGCGTCACGGTGTCGGCGAGATAACGCGGAAAGCCGATGGCGATCACCAGGTCTTTGCTGGTCATGCGCGACATCTGCCGCGCCGCGTGCGATACGCCCCCGGGACCGGCCAGCGATTCGACCGAATGCAGATGCATGCACAGGCCGCGCTGCAGGAGGCCCGCGAGGAACCCGCTGGCGCCGAAACCGATGATGAAGACGCGTTCGGCGGCCAGGATCGTGTCGACCGCCTTTTCACAGGCGTCCGAATCCAGGGCCTGCAGGTTGCGCTGCGCGTTGCGGATGTCTTCTTCGAGCGTCGCGGCGAAGATCTGGACGGCGCTGGCGGAATGCGCCAGTTCAGTGCGCAGCTTTTCGACGGGTTCCAGCGCGGCTTCGAAACCCCGGGCCAGTTCGGCGCGGAACTGCGGGTAGCCCGGCAGATCCAGGGCGCGCGCAAAGCGGTTGGCCGTGGCGACCGACACGCCCACCGCCGCGGCGAACTCGTCGATGGTCATGGTGGCGGCGCGGAACTGGTGCGCCAGCACGTACTCGGCCATCTTGTGCTGGGTCCGGCTCAGCGCGGGCTGGGCCCGGGCGATCCGATCAGCGATCGTAATGGCGGACTTGGTCATCGAACAGCGTGGTGGAATTCAGACGGCGGGTTTATGTAAATCTGTTTACACACAAATTTTAGTTAAGAAAATAGATTTTCATACTAAGGGTATACCCGTGAATAGATGTAACAGTCCGGATCTAAAATCGGGGCCGGGTTGCGTTACCCTTGGTGCCCTTACAGAATTGCCCACCTTGTCCCGCTATCTGGAATGACCCGCATGACGCCCGCCTGGACCTGCAAGCCCCACGCCGACCTGACCCCTGCCGAGCTTTACGCCATCCTGCGGCTGCGCTCCGAGGTATTCGTGGTGGAACAGCACTGCGTGTTTCTGGACATGGACGGCAAGGACCTGCAGGGGCAGACGCATCACCTGATGGCGAGGCACGAGGGCGAGCTGGTGGCCTATTGCCGCCTGCTGGAGCCGGCCCTGAACGACGGCCGCGCCATCATCGGCCGGGTGATCACCGCCCCCGCCGCCCGCGGCACCGGGCTGGGCCATGAACTGATGCGTCGCGCCAAGGAAGAAGTGCAGCGGTTGTGGCCGGATCAGCCGGTCTATCTGGGCGCGCAGGCGCGGCTCAAGGGCTATTACGGCGGCCACGGCTTTGTGCCGGTCACTGAGGAATACGTGGAGGATGGCATCCCGCATGTGGGGATGCTGCTGAGTGAATCGGCCTGAACCGCCGAAACACATTCGGCGGTCACCGCGTCAGCCGCCGGGCTCAAGAAACCGCGCAAAGAAGCCTTGGCGGATCTCCGTACGATCGATTTTTCCGCCCGCGGCGACGTAAACATCGATTCGGCTAAACGGCTTCGAGATCTCCAGGGCGTCGCCCTTTTCGCGAGGGAACGAGATCAACATCCACATATCCGATGCCGGAAACATCGCGGTCGGTGACGAAACAGACTGCCCCGGCGTAAGAAGAAATCGGGTCGTGTCGTGATTGTCGTTGAAGAAGACAAGAAGCTCAGCCTGTGCATCCTGCGCATAGTGCAATGCGACCACCGGCCGGCAGAAGTACAGGAACAGCACCCAGATTATTGGCGCCGCACATAGAAGGATTGCGGCCCATCTGACCGCACGGCGCGACGTCAATTTCTCGGTTCTCTTCTGCATGTGTGCGGTTCTTTCGCGACGTCCTTTCCATACCCCCAGGGCAAAGGCACCGCGCTGACGCGTTGGAGAAGGATGCGTGCGGTCAGTTCGTGAGGCTTGGTCGCCCGGTATAGATCGATTCCCAGCTTGATGGAAATGTGATCCGTCACGTCGTCCGCGCTCGCCGGCCATGGGCCGTTCTGCGGATGATTTTGTTGGGGTTTCCGCTTCCAGACATCAAGCGCGGCCTACCTGCCCTCGATCGTGTACTGGGGGAATCCCTGCGTCACGGTCCCCCCGTGCGATGTCTTGTCACCGATTCGAACAACGGCGCGTCCTGCCATGCTGCGGCTCCTGACATTTTTCGGGTGCGCTTGAGTCTACGTATCGCAGACCGCCACTCAATAAGAAAAGTCGGAAACCACAGTCGTGAACTGGCCAGCCTTTGACAGCGCGAGGCGATTGGCGGACAGTCCCCTCGCCACGCAAAAAGACCCCCGAAGGCCGGATCTCGTCCAACCTTCGGGGGTCAGTTCATGCGGGGTGAAGCGGAGTGCGGCCTACTGCACCGCAGACACGTCCAGCTTCGCCGCCGTCTTGGACTTGATTTCGTCCACCGTCACGCCAGGCGCCGTTTCCAGCAGCTTCAGGCCGTTTTCGGTGACTTCCATCACGCCCAGGTCGGTGATGATGAGGTCCACCACGCCCACGCCGGTCAGCGGCAGGTTGCATTCGGGCAGCAGCTTGATGTCTTCCGAGCCGTCCTTCTTCTTGGCCACGTGTTCCATCAGCACGACCACGCGGCCAACGCCGGCCACCAGGTCCATTGCGCCGCCCATGCCCTTGACCATCTTGCCCGGGATCATCCAGTTGGCCAGGTCGCCCTTTTCGGAGACCTGCATCGCGCCCAGGATCGCCAGGTTGATCTTGCCGCCGCGGATCATCGCAAACGAGTCGGCCGACGAGAAGATCGACGAGCCCGGCAGCGTCGTGACCGTCTGCTTGCCGGCGTTGATGAGGTCGGCGTCGACCTGATCGTCGGTGGGGAACGGGCCGATGCCCAGCAGGCCGTTTTCGGATTGCAGCCACACTTCCACGCCCGCGGGGACGTGGTTGGCGACCAGCGTGGGCAGGCCGATGCCCAGGTTCACATAAAAGCCGTCTTGCAGCTCGCGCGCGGCGCGTGCCGCCATTTCATCGCGGGACCATGCCATGTCGTCTTCTCCTTAGGCCGGGCGAGTGGTGCGTTGTTCGATGCGCTTTTCGGGCGTGGCGTTCACCACGATCCGTTGCACATAGATGCCGGGCAGGTGGATCTGATCCGGGTCCAGGCTGCCGGTGTCGACGATCTGTTCGACTTCGACGACCGTGAACTTGCCCGCCATGGCGACGTTCGGATTGAAGTTGCGCGCGGTCTTGCGGAACACCAGGTTGCCGCTGCGGTCGGCGATGTGCGCCTTGACCAGCGACACGTCCGGCACCAGCGAACGTTCCATCACGTACTGATGCCCGTCGAACTCACGGATTTCCTTGCCATCGGCCACGATGGTGCCGACGCCGGTGCGGGTGAAGAATGCCGGAATGCCGGCGCCGCCGGCGCGCAGCTTTTCGGCCAGCGTGCCTTGCGGCGTGAATTCAAGCTCGAGCTCGCCAGACAGGTACTGGCGTTCGAATTCCTTGTTCTCGCCGACGTAGGACGCGATCATCTTGCGCACCTGACGCGTGTTGAGCAGTTGGCCCAGGCCAAATCCGTCGACGCCCGCGTTGTTGCTGATGCAGGTGAGATCCTTGACGCCCGAATCGCGCAGCGCGGCGATCAGCGCCTCGGGGATACCGCACAGGCCGAAACCGCCCACGGCGATCATCTGACCGTCCTTGACGATGCCTGCCAGCGCCTCCTGGGCGCTTGCATAAACCTTGTCCATCGCTCCAACTCCTAGTTAAGGTCTAAACAAAGTGAGCCCGTCCCGCCGCTACCCCGTTTGCCGTCAGGCTTACGCGGGTCCCGGAAAAAACGGGAATGCGGGACAGGCCCTGTCTTTCCTTGGGGCGCGGCTGTTGGCGGCAGCTACGCGGGCATCGCGGCGAGGCCCGATTTCCGTGAAGCGGCGGCGCCGAGGGTGGCGCGCCCTCATTGCTTTTCTGATTTTGCGCTAGATTTTACCGGCATGACTGGCCAAAGCACGCGCTATTTTGGCCGGAGCGCGACCCGCGGCCGCGCGCGCTCACTGGGCCGGCCTGAACTGCGTGGCCATCTGCGCCAGGACTTCGGGCGGCCACGGCGCGGACGTATTGGCCACGTAATCCATCCATACCAGCACGTTTCGGCCGCGCGCGTAGGGGCCGGCGTCGTCGCCAACCTTATCGAGCAACAGCTCAAATTCGGCGCTGGAGCGGCCGATGCGCGTCACCTTGTGGGTCACGCGGACAGTGGCCGGATACGTCAGCGGACGCAGGAAATCGCACGACGCGTGCGCCAGGATCGCGCCATCGTCGGCCGGCAGCTTGAAGCCCGCGTTATACAGAATCTGCATGCGGGCCTCTTCCATGAGGCGGAAATACAGCGTGTTGTTCAGATGGTTCAAGGCGTCTGAATCGCCCCAGCGCAAAGGCAATTCGAGCTGATGGGTGTCGCCCACCGAAAGCAGCCGCGCAGACAGGTTGTCCGGGTTCACCAATAACTCCTGAAGGCTAAAAGAAATGCGAAGGGGTACAGGACCCTCGCCTGCAATACAATCGCCGATAATACTTCCAGCCATATATGGAATACATACGGGGAGCTTTGCAATGTCTGAACGCGAGTCGATGGAATATGACGTGGTCGTGGTTGGCGGTGGTCCCGCCGGCCTGGCCACAGCAATCCGTCTGAAGCAGCTGGCCGCTGAGAAGAATCAGGAGATCGGCGTCTGCGTCCTTGAGAAAGGCGCGGAACTTGGCGCGCACATCCTGTCCGGCGCCGTCATGGATCCGCTGGCGCTGACCGAACTCATCCCCGACTGGAAAGAGAAAGGCGCGCCGCTGAACGTGCCCGTCACGCAGGACAAGTTCCTGTTCCTGTCCGAGACCGGCGCGCGCGCCACGCCAAACTGGCTGCTGCCGCCGTGCTTCCACAACGAAGGCAACTACATCGTCCGTCTGGGCGACGTCGTCAAATGGATGGGCGAGCAGGCCGAAGCGCTGGGCGTGGACATCTTCCCCGGTTTTGCGGCCGTTGAAGTGCTGTACGACGAAAACGGCGCCGTCCGCGGTGTGGCCACCGGCGACATGGGCGTGGCCCGCGACGGCAGCCACACCGACCACTACCAGCCCGGCATGGAACTGCATGCCCGCTACACGGTCTTCAGCGAAGGCTCGCGCGGCCAGCTTGGCCGCCAGCTCATCGAACGCTTCAAGCTGGATGACGGCCGCAATCCGCAGTCCTACGGCATCGGCATCAAGGAAATGTGGGAAGTCGATCCGGCCCAATCCAAGCCCGGCCTTGTGGTCCACACCGCCGGCTGGCCGCTGGACGCCGACACCTACGGCGGCTCCTTCCTCTATCACCTGGACAACAACCTGGTGGCCGTGGGCATGATCGTCGGCCTGGACTACGCCAATCCGTGGCTGTCCCCCTTCGACGAATTCCAGCGCTACAAGACGCACCCGGCCATCCGCGGTACGTTCGAGGGCGGCAAGCGCATCGCCTACGGCGCCCGCGCCATCACGGCCGGCGGCCTGCTGGCCCTGCCCAAGCTCACGTTCCCGGGCGGCGTGCTGGCTGGCTGCGAAGCCGGCTTCCTGAACGCTTCGCGCATCAAGGGCAGCCATGCCGCCATCAAGTCGGGCAAGCTGGCCGCCGAAGCGGCATTCGACGCCATCGTTGCCGACCGCCGCCAGGACGAGCTGACCGCCTACCCCAAGGCCTTCGAAGCGTCCTGGCTGCACGAGGAACTGAACAAGGCGCGCAATTTCAAGCAGTGGTTCAAGAAAGGCCGCACGGTCGCCACGCTGATGACCGGCATCGAGCAACTGTTGCTCAAGGGCAAGATGCCCTGGACGCTGCGCCACAACAAGCCCGACCACGCCTGTCTGCAACCCGCGTCGCAATGCGCGCGTATCGACTACCCCAAGCCCGACGGCAAGCTCACGTTCGACAAGCTCAGTTCGGTGTTCATCTCCAACACCAACCACGACGAGAACGAGCCGGTCCACCTGACACTCAAGGATCCGTCCGTGCCGGTAAAGGTGAACCTGGCCAAGTACGGCGGCCCTGAATCGCGCTACTGCCCGGCCGGCGTGTACGAGTTCGTCAAGGACGACCACGGCGACGACCGCTTGCAGATCAATGCGCAGAACTGTGTGCACTGCAAGACCTGCGACATCAAGGACCCCACGCAGAACATCGTCTGGGTGGCGCCGCAAGGCGGCGAAGGGCCGGTCTACAGCGGCATGTGACACGACGGGCGCGCCGCGCCTGCCTACCAGGCGCCCCACGGGGCGCCTTTTTTCCGACTGCCTGGAGCGACACCATGAGCGAACGCGTACTTCTGATCGGCTGCGGCGACTTGGGCCTGCGCGCGGCGCAGCGCTTTCTGGCGCGCGGCGACGAGGTCCATGCGCTGCGCCGCCACCCGCCTGCCGGCGATGCCAGCGGCATCCAATGGCTGCAAGGCGACATCACGCGCCCGGACACGCTGGGCGGCCTGCCGCAAGGCGTGACGCGGCTCATCCACCTGCCCTCGCCCGGTGCACGTGATCCGCAGGCGTACCGCGGCGTGTTTGTCGATGGTCTGGCCAACGTGTTGAAGGCGCTGGACACGTCCAGCCTGAAGCGCATCGTGTTCGTGTCCTCCAGCGCCGTGTATGGCGAGCATCACGGCGGCTGGGTGGACGAAGATACGCCGCCCGCGCCGCAGGGCTTTAACGGGCAGGTGCTGCTCGAGGCCGAGGCCGCGCTGGCCGCCCAGCCGGTTTCCGCGACGGCGCTGCGGCTGGCGGGCCTGTACGGTCCGGGCCGCATGCAGCTCATCGAACGGTTGCGCAGCGGCGCGGCCGGCGCCCCCGCCCAGCCCGAGCATTGGGCCAACCGCATCCATATCGACGACGCGGCCTCTGCGGTGGTGCATCTGGCGCTGCTTCCCCAGGTCGCGCCGGTGTATATCGGCTGCGACGACACGCCGCTCCCGCTGCATGTCTTGTATGGCGAATTGGCCGCGATGATCGGCGCGCCGGCGCCG